>JBDGTJ010000007.1:0-57802 GCA_042216925.1 Halobacteriaceae archaeon | reverse complement strand
GTCCGGGTGTACCCACATCACAACGACACGGGCGGGTTCTTCCTCGCGAAACTGGAGGTGACGGGATGACCGCCGACGAGGAGTTGGCACAGAACGACGGGGCCGTCGCCGAACGGTTGCCCACGACACCGGGGGAGCGTGTGGTCGCGGGCCGCCCCACCCGACGCGCGGTCCTGGAGTTCTTCTCCCGCCGATTCGGCATCCCCCACAGTACGTTCGCGGACCATACCTTCTGGGAGAAGGGGGCGGGCCGTGTCTGGGCGTTCGGTGGCGAGCTCCCGTCCGGACAAACCGTCGAAACCCTTGGGTTACCGCTCCTCCGCGTTCGCCAGGCGCACTGGAAGCCCACGACCGACGGCGCCCAGCGGTTCGGGGAGGCCGCGACGCGGAATGTCCTCACCGTCGATCGGGAGACTGCAGCAGCGTTCTTCCGGGGTGAGGACCAGGCCCAGGCGTGGGACGGTGACTGGGGGTACCTGTTCGTGGCCACGGACCTCGGGGTGCTTGGCGTCGGCCTGTTCGTCCACGGTGAGTTACGGTCGATGATTCCGAAAGGGCGGCGCCGGGACCTCCGGTGAACGCGGGGACCCGGGCGGCTGGCGGGGCAGACAGCGGGTCGGGGTGGCAGGAGGGGTCAGGGGAGGACCGTGGAGGGCCCAAGCGCCAGCCACCCACACGTATCACTCCCACGGATAAAGCCCTTCAGATGGCTCAAACACGCGTTTCAGCGACGGGGCCGGCGAGGGCCCCGCGGGGACAGGGACTGTGTGACCGAACAGAAGACTCATACACGGCGCCTCGAACCCATGGGTAATGCGTCGGCAGGGGTTGCTCGGTCTCGTCGTTGTCGCGGTGGTGATGACCGCCGGGTGTGCCTCGCTGGTCGGCGGCGACTCGACCGCCGAACCACGGTTGAACAAACAGATCGTCGGACCCAACACCTCCGTCGAGGGCGTGGGCCTCGACGTGCGGGTCACGAACATCGGCGGGAGTGCAACAGAGGGCACCGTCTTTGGCACCGCCGAGCTCGAGAATGGGACGGTTCGCCGCGCGGTCGAACGCTTCCAACTCGGCCCCGGAGAAAGCACCACTGTCACACTGCGGTGGCCCTCGATCGACTCCCTCAACGGCGTCGTCTTCAAGGTGTCAGTCGAGTCAGACTGAGGCGACGATCACGCCCACGGATAGGCATCGGCCCACGGCCGCACAGCCTCGAGGGCGCGACACGCGGCGAGAACGGTGTCGTCTGCGAACCGGTGCCCAACGAGTTGCAGGCCGACCGGGAGGCCGTCCGCGAGCCCGGCGGGCACCGAGGCGGCGGGATGGCCGGTGAGGTTGACGAGGAACGTCGGGAACCACCCGGCCAACGGGTCGACAGCGACGCCGTCGATCGTCGTCGGCCCCGGCTCGTCGTTGGGGAAGGGCAGTGCGACCGTCGTCGGGGTGGCCAGCAGGTCATACTTCGAGAACACGTCCACGACCGCCTCGTACACCGTGGTCCTGGCGTTGTCCGCTCGTTTGACGGTGACGGCGTCGTACTCGAAGCCCCGTTCGGCCCGGGTCCGGAACGTCTCGGGGAACGCGTCGACGTCACTGCCAAGTGCGTCGACGCCGTACTGGTCGCGTAGATTCTCGACGAGTGCGGCGGTTTTCACCCGGACGGTGGGGAAGCGTGTGGCTTCGAGGAACCCCTCGAGGCTGTACCCCGTGTCGAACTGGATGCGGTCGACTGACGCGCCCGCCTCCCGGAGGTCGTAGACGGCGTCCTCGACCACCGCCTCGATCCGGGGGTCGACGGGGTACATGCCGAGGTCCGGGGAGTACGCGATGTCGAGGTCGATGCCACCATCGAGTGCGGTCGCGACGGCGGCCGTGGCGTCCAGGCCGTCGTCCGGGAGACTGAACGGGTCCCCCGGGTGGGGCCCGGCCATGACATCGAGCATCCGGGCTGCACCCGCCGTGGTCCGGGCGTGAATCCCGCGATCGGTGAACGGTGAATGAGCCCCGAAGGCGTCCGGACTGCTCGGGTTCGGCACACGTCCGAAGGAAGGTTTGTGCCCGACGACGCCACAGAACGCCGACGGGATCCGCACCGATCCACCGGCGTCACCACCCTGGGCGAGGGCGGCCTGAGCATCCGCGACGGCGGCGGCCGACCCACCACTGGACCCGCCGGCGTTCCGGTCCAAGTCGAAGGGCGTACTGGTCGGGCCGACGAGGTAGTTGTCGGTCTTCGGGCGATGCCCGAACTCCGGGAGGTTGGTCTTCCCGAGGACGACGGCGCCGGCGGCTTCGAGCCGGTCGACGAACGCTGACGTGGTGTCGGCGACGTTATCCGCGAACGCGGTACAGCCGAAGGTGTGTCGCACGCCAGCGCGGGCGGCACTGAGGTCCTTCAACCCGACCGGCAGACCCGCCAGCGGGCCCGGGTCCTCGCCGCGGGCGACCGCCTCATCGACGGCGGTGGCCGTCTCCCGGGCGAGGTCCTCGGTGACGGTGATCCAGGCGTTGACCGCAGACCGTCGTCCTTCGAGGCGGTCCAGGTGGGCCTCGAGGACCGCCATCGCGGACTGGTCCCCTCGACGAACCGCGTCCGCGGTCTGGGGCGCCGCCAGGTACGGGGGCTCGCGTGGCATGGCACCGCATCGGAACCGCCGGGGAAAAGCGTTCGCTCTGCCACGAACGTTTAACCCACGCGCCGGCGACCGGCGGGGCATGGAGTACTCGTTCCCGTCGGGGGCGGCCCTAATCACGGGCGCCGCCTCCGGCATCGGACGGGCGGCGGCGGCCGCGATGTCCCGGTCCGACCTCACCGTCGTCGGGGTGGACATCGCCACCGACCCCGGGGATGACACGAAGCGATTCGAGGATGTCGTCGAGGATGGGGAGTTGCTCGAGGGTGATGTCACCGACCCGGAGGACGTGAGTCGAGCGGTCCGCCGAGCCGAGGCGTCGGGCCCGATCCAGGCGGTGGTCACGTGTGCGGGGATCGGTTCGAGGGGTGGCCCGGGAACCGTCGATCGAGGGGACTTGCGGGCGGCGTTTGCCGTCCACGTCGAGGGCACCTACGAGGTCGTCCGTCGCGTACTCCCCGGGATGCGGGAGCGTGGCGAGGGAGCGATCGTGACCACGAGTTCGATCGCGGCAGCCCAGGGCTGGCGGAAGACGACGGACTACGCCCCGGCCAAGGGCGGTATCGAAGCGTTGACCCGGCAGCTGGCGGCGGAGGTCTCCCCGGATGGGGTGCGGGTGAACGCGGTCTCGCCCGGGTTCGTCCGGACGGGGATGAACGCCGACGTCTGGGCGCGTGACCGGGAGGCAGACCACGAGGACCGCGTCGATCTGTCGACGGCCAAGGAGCGGACGTTGCTTCCGGGGGTCGGCGAACCACAGGACGTGGGACGGGTGATCGCGTTCCTGGCGAGCGAGGAGGCTGGGTTCATCACGGGCCAGGTGCTCCCGGTCGACGGTGGGTGGACGGTGAACGCGTGGTGACCGCATCCACCCGTCGCTTCGCCGACCGGACGGTGGTCGTGACCGGTGCGGCTTCGGGCATCGGTCGGGCGACCGCCGAGTGGTTCGCCGCCGAGGGAGCGACCGTGGCCCTCACGGACGTCGATACCGAGGCTGGGCGGGCGGCGGCAGCCGACATCGAGGATCGGACACCCGGCAACACGAGGTTCCACGACCTGGACGTCCGTGACCACGAGGCAGTCGATGCCGTGATCGAAGGTATCCACGAGGAGTCGGGGGTGGATGTCCTGGTCAACAACGCGGGCACGGTCACCGGCGGCAGCCTCGCGGACACGACCGTCGCACAACGGGATCGGCTCGTGGAGGTCAACGTACACGGCGTGTGGAACGGCTGTCGTGGTGCGGTCCCGCGGATGGCCGGCGACGATGGTGGGGCGATCGTCAACGTCGCCTCCTCCGCCGGGTTGCTGGGGGCGCCTGGCCTGTCGACGTACTCGATGACCAAGGCCGCCGTCGTGAACTTCACCCGGGCGCTCGCCGGCGAGGTCGGGCCGGCGGGCATCCGTGTGAACGCGGTGTGTCCCGGCACCATCGACACGCCGATGGCCCGGGCCGATTTCGATCGGGCGGCGGACCCTGGTGCGGCGGAGACGCGGGCGGCCGCGGCTACGGCGCTGGACCGAATTGGGGAGCCAGGAGAGGTTGCGGCGGCGATCGCGTTTCTCGCGAGTGAGGCGTCGTCGTTTGTGACGGGGGCGGCGCTACCGGTCGATGGTGGGGCTTCGGCGATTCTCCGGGAACGGTAAGTCGGTCAGTCGGTGTCGTGGGTGTCTCGATAGTACCGGGCGACCTCCCGAGGGCGGGCGATCCAGACGTCGGGGTGGCCGGTGACATAACGGATGAATCGCTCTAAGAGTTTCATGCGGTGGGGTCGCCCCATCAACTGTGGGTGCATCGCGAGGTTCAACAGCAGGCCCCGGTCATACACCTCGTCGAACTCCCATTCCCAGATCTCGAGGACGTCTGAGGGGGCTGCCATCCCGCTCTGGTACCGGACGGGTGGGACGCTGTTGTAGTTGAAAAACGGGGCGTCGTCGGTGCTCCAGTGGAACGGTAACTCGACGAGGCGGCCCGCGTCGGTCTCCAGGAAGTACGGGGTGTCGTCGCCCATCATGGTGCTCTCGTACTCGAAGCCCATTGTGGCGAGGCGTTCGAGGGTGCGGTCACTCATGTCCGCGGCCGGGGTGCGGTAGCCGACGGGGCGTTCACCGGTGATGTCGACGAGGATGTCCATTGCGCGTTCGAAGTCCTCGCGTTCCTCGGCGGCACTCATGGCGGTGGGGTTGCGGTGGGCGTAGCTGTGGTGCCCGATCTCGTGGCCAGCATCGTGGATGTCGGCGACGAGGTCGGAGTTGCGTTCGGCGACCTGGCCGGGGACGAAGAAGCCGGCGGGGAGGTCGTACTCCGCGAGGAGATCGAGGATGCGGGGGACAGCGACGTCAGTCCCGTACTCGCCCATCGAGTGGATGGGGGGCGTGTCGAAGTCCCCCACGCCCGCTTCGGTGCGGGCCTCCCACATTCGGGTGGCGTCGACGTCGAAGGTGAACAGGACCGCACACGCGGCGTCGTCCTTCCACTGCATGGTGGGCGGTGACACCCCGGGCTGAAGAGTGTTCGCTCACGCCCAGGGATAGTCATCCTGCCACGGACGAACGTCTTCGAGGGCTGCGGCCGCCGCGAGGAGGGTCTCGTCCTGGAACCGGCGCCCGGCAAGCTGGATGCCGACGGGGAGCCCCTCGTCGGTGAGGCCTGCGGGCACCGAGACGGCGGGGTGGCCCGACATGTTGTAGGGGAACGTCAGGAACCACCCGGAGAGGGGGTCGACCTCGACGCCGTCGACTTCGGTGGGGCCGAGAACGTCGTTCGAGAACGGGGGCACGGTGGTGACGGGTGAGGCGAGCAGGTCGTAGTCGTCGAGGATGTCCTGGATGCCGTCGTAGACGTCGGTGCGGGCGAGGTCGGCCTGTCGGTAGGCGACGGGGTCGGCGGTGCGACCGGCCTCGACCATCTCGACCATCTCCGAGGGCAGGTCGTCGCGGTCCGCGCCGGTGACATCGAGGCCCATGGTCTCTTCGAGGGTGGCAGCCATCGCGGCGGTCTCGACCTCCCACTGGACCATGGAGGTGTCCTGGACCAGTTCGTCCAACTCGTGGCCGAACTCGACGCTGACGCTGTCGACGGTTTCGACGACGGTCCCGAGGTCATCGACGGCGGCCGCGACGACATCGGCGACACGGTCATCGATCGGGAAGATACCCAGATCGGGACTGAACGCAACGCGGAGGTCCGCGACCGATCGGTCGAGGGCCTCGCGGTAGGATACCTGGGGGCCGGGGATCGAGAACGGGTCGCGGTCATCGGGGCCCGCGAGGACGTCCAAGGCCAGGGCTGCGTCTGCCACGGTGCGGGCGTGGATGCCTTCGTGGATGAACGGCGTGTGGGCGGCGAAGGCGTTCGGGCGACTCGAGAGGGGGATCCGGCCAAACGAGGGTTTCACGCCGACGACACCACAGAACGCGGAGGGGATCCGCACCGAGCCCCCGGCGTCTGACCCTTCGGCGATGGGCGCCATCCCGGCCGCGACGGCGGCAGCCGAGCCGCCACTGGAGCCCCCGGCGTTCCGGTCGAGGTCGAACGGGGTGCTCGTCGGACCGACGAGGAGGTTGTCCGTTTTGACCTTCAATCCGAATTCGGGGGTGTTGGTCTTCCCGATGACGATGGCGCCGGCGGCCCGTAACCGGTCGACGACGGTCGCCGACTCGTCGGGGACGAAATCGGCGAGGGGTGCGGCGCCGAAGGTCTGTGGGACGTCCGCGACGGCGGTGAGGTCCTTGATGGCGACGGGGACCCCGTGTAACGGGCCCAGCGAGTCGCCGGCGGCCAGCGCGGCGGTTCGGTCTTCTGCGACCGACCGAGCCGACTCGCCGGTGACGGTGATGAACGCGTTCACGGCGTCATCGCGGCTATCGATACGGTCGAGGAGAGCGTCGACCACCTCGACGGGGGTGATGGTCCCGGACTGGATGTCCTCGGCGAGTTGGGTGGCCGACCGGAAGGGGATCGGTGTGGACACGGTTGTCACTCGGCTACCAGGGGCTTAACCGTTGGCAGGACGCGGTGGCCCCGTTCTGCAAGCCTTATGAGTCCGCGTCGGTTCTGGGCGCATATGGCAGAGGAGGCCGCCGATACGTCGGAGTCCGCGGCCGAGGAGGCCGGTCCCGACGTCGATGCCCTGGCAGCGGAGGTTGCCGCCTACGACGAGTCCCTCGGGGAGGCCGTCGCGTCGGCCGGTCGGGAACTGGAGGCGGTGCGGCGGGAGCGGGAGTCCCTCGCCGAAGAGGTCGAGGAACTCACCGACCGCGTCCAACGAGTCCAAGCCGACTTCCAGAACTACAAGAAGCGAGCCGACCGGAAACAGGAGGAGATCCGGGAGCGGGCGACCGAAGACCTCGTCGAACGGTTGCTGGAGGTGCGGGACAATCTCGAGCGGGCCCTCGAACAGGACGTCGACGCCGACGTCCGTGACGGCGTGGAGGCGACGCTCCGCGAGTTCGATCGGGTGCTCGACGACGAGGGAGTCGAACGCATCGACCCCGACGAGGGGGCGGCGGTCGATCCCCGGCGTCACGAGGTCGTCCATCGAGAGGCCGAGGACGCGGAGGCTATCTCGTCGGTGTACCGGCCGGGGTATGCCATGGCCGAGAAGGTGTTGCGCCCTGCCCAGGTGACCGTGGGACCCGATTCGGAGGCCGACGAAGAAAGCGAGGAGTCGACGTGACTACAGTGTCGACGGCGGCGGTTGTCCACCGGTTCAGTAAGTAGTTTGTGGCCTGCCGTCACGGTCGCTCGGCGAACCGGCCGCCTGCGGCGACCACGCCCGCCCCGTGCTTGGAACTGTCTAGTAACGTTTAACCGACTATGACCGGTACCTGAATTCAAGATGGCGAGCAACAAGATCCTCGGAATCGACCTCGGAACAACGAACAGTGCCTTTGCGGTGATGGAAGGAGGCGACCCCGAGATCATCGTGAACGGCGAAGGCGAACGGACGACGCCATCCGTGGTCGCGTTCACCGACGACGAACGACTCGTCGGGAAACCCGCGAAGAACCAGGCGATCCAGAACCCCGAGCGGACGGTGAGTTCCATCAAGCGCCACATGGGCGAGGATGACTACACCGTCACCATCGACGACGAGGAGTACACGCCCGAGGCGATCTCCGCGATGATCCTCCAAAAGATCAAGCGGGACGCCGAAGAGTACCTCGGCGACGAGGTCGAACGCGCCGTCATCACCGTCCCCGCGTACTTCAACGACCGCCAACGCCAGGCGACAAAGGACGCCGGTGAGATCGCGGGGTTCGAGGTCGAACGCATCATCAACGAACCGACCGCTGCATCGATGGCGTACGGCCTGGACGACGAGTCCGACCAGACCGTGCTGGTCTTCGACCTCGGCGGGGGGACCTTCGACGTCTCCATCCTCGAACTCGGTGGAGGCGTCTACGAGGTCGTCGCCACCAATGGGGACAACGACCTCGGTGGCGATGACTGGGACGAGGCCATCATCGATTGGGTGGCCGACCAGTTCGAGGCCGACCACGGGATCGACCTGCGGGAGGACCGACAGGCTCTCCAGCGCCTGAAAGACGCTGCCGAGGAGGCAAAAATCGAGTTGAGCTCCCGGAAGGAGACGACGATCAACCTCCCGTTCATCACGGCGACCGACGACGGACCGATCCACCTCGAGGAAGACCTCACCCGAGCGAAATTCGAGTCCCTGACGGCCGACCTCCTCGAACGGACTGTCGATCCGACCGAGACGGCCTTGGACGATGCCGGTCTGGACACCGGTGACATCGACGAGGTGATCCTCGTCGGCGGGTCCACGCGGATGCCCCAGGTCCAAGAACAAGTCGAGGAGCTCGTGGGCCAGGAACCGAAGAAGAACGTGAACCCTGACGAGGCCGTCGCCCTGGGAGCCGCCATCCAGGGCGGTGTCCTCGCCGGGGACGTCGATGACATCGTGTTGCTCGACGTCACTCCGTTGTCCCTCGGGATCGAGGTGAAAGGCGGATTGTTCGAACGGTTGATCGAGAAGAACACCACGATCCCGACCTCGGAGTCGAAGGTGTTCACCACGGCGGCCGACAACCAGACGTCCGTCCAGGTGCGGGTGTTCCAGGGCGAACGGGAGATCGCCGAGGAGAACGAGTTGCTCGGTGAGTTCCAGCTCACCGGGATCCCGCCCGCGCCGGCGGGCACACCCCAGATCGAGGTGACGTTCAACATCGACGCCGACGGCATCGTCAACGTCGAGGCCGAGGACAAGGGGTCGGGCAACGCCGAGGAGATCACGATCGAGGGTGGTGTCGGCCTGTCCGACGAGGAGATCGAGGAGATGCAGGAGGAAGCCGAGGAACACGCCGAAGAGGACGAACGTCGCCGGCGGCGCATCGAGGCGCGGAACGACGCCGAGAGCGCGGTCCAACGCGCCGAGCAGTTGCTCGAGGAGAACGAGGAGGAAATCGACGACGACCTGCGTTCGGAGATCGAAACCGAGATCGAGGCCGTCGAGGAACTCCTCGAGGACGAGGACGCAGCCGCCGAGGACCTCGAGGAGGCCACGGAGTCCCTCTCGACGGCTCTCCAGGAGATCGGCAAGCAGATGTACCAACAACAGGCCCAGCAGGCCCAGGCCGGGCCAGGTGGCGCGGGCGGTCCCGGCGCGGGTGCCGCCGGGCCAGGGGCCGGTGCAGGCGAGGATGAGGAGTACGTCGACGCCGACTTCGAGGACGTCGGCGACGACGAGGACGACGAGGAGTAAGCCCTAACCGCGCGGCCCATCGAAGGGAGACAACAGCATCGATGCCAGAGGACTTCTACGAGGTACTCGGGGTAGGTCGGGACGCCGACGAGGAGGAGATCAACCGGGCGTTCCGGGAGAAGGCGTCGCAGTACCATCCGGACGTCAGTGACGAACCCGACGCAGAGGAGAAGTTCAAGAAGATCAAGAAGGCAAAAGAGGTGCTGACCGACGAGGAAGCCCGCCAGCTCTACGATCAACTCGGTCACGAGCGATTCGTCGAGGCCGAGAAACGCGGGGCGACCGACCAGGGCGGGGCCGGCGCTGGCCGCGGCGACCCGTTCGGTGGCCAGAGCCCGTTCGGTGGCGGCGGCGGGTTCGAGGACATCTTCGAGCAGTTCTTCGGTGGTGGCCGCGGACAGGGCCAACAGGGGCCCCGCGGCGGCCAGGATCTGCGGACGAGTATGACCGTCGACCTGGCCGACGCCTACCACGGCGTCGAAACCCAGGTCACCGTGCGTCGCCCGGAGCGGTGCCCCACCTGTGATGGCGAGGGCCACCCCCCCGAGGCCGACGCCCGGACGTGCCCGGAGTGCAACGGACAGGGCCAGACGGTCCGCACCCAGCAGACGCCCTTCGGTCGCGTCCAGCAAACGGCGACCTGTCGGCGATGTGAGGGGCGTGGGGAGGTCTTCACGGAGACCTGTCACGAATGTGGTGGTGACGGCGTCGTCGAGCGGGAGGCGACGCTGACGGTCGACATCCCGGCGGGCGTCGAGACCGGACAGACCGTGCGGTTGCGCGGCGAAGGCGCTCCAGGAGAGCCCGGGGCGCGGAACGGTGACCTGCTGATCGACGTGGAGGTCCGGGTGCCCGAGGAGTTCGAACGCGACGGCGCGGACCTGTACCGCCGCCAACCGATCTCGTTCCCCCAGGCGGTGTTCGGGGACTCGATCGAGGTGGCGACGGTGGATGGGGTCGTGGAGATGGACATCCCGGCGGGGACACAAAGCGGAGAACGGTTCCGGTTGCAGGGTGAGGGGATGCCGCGGTTGGAACGACGCGGCCACGGCGATCTCTACGTCGAGGTCCAGGTGGTCGTACCGGAGTCCTTAGACACCGAGCAACGAGAGGCTCTCGAGGCCTACGCCGAGGCGGGAGGCGAGGAGATCGACGTCGACGAAGGATTCTTCGAGCGGTTACGGAACAGCATCTGACGGTCCCGGAGCCTTTTCCGGGACCCCCACGAACGGGATGGTATGGTCGATGTCGGGACGGTGGTTGCTGGCGGTGCCGGCGTGGCGGTCGCCATCCTCGCGGTGCTCACCCTGATCCAGTTGGCCGGGGTGTGGCCGTCGCGAGCGGCGACCTGGAAGGTGGCCGCTGTCGTCGTGAGCGCGGTGGCGATGCTGGGTGTCGGCATCCTCGTCACGTATCGCGCCGCGAGCGGGGAGCCCTTGACGATCGGGGTGTTGGCGGTTGCAGCGGTCGCAGCGGCGGTGACGGCGGTGTTGGCTGACGACGTCAGCGGGGACGGGGGTTAGGAGGCGTCGCGGATGGCGTCGAGTGCCGCGGGGTTCTCGATGCTGGAGAGGTCCCCCAGTTCCTCGCCGGTGTAGGCGGCGGCGATGGCACGGCGGATGATCTTCCCGGACTGTGTCTTCGGGAAGGCATCGACGAAGAGGACCTCCCGTGGACGGAACGGTTTCCCGAGTTGGTCGCCGACGTGGTCGCGGAGCTCGGCGGCGAGGGCGTCGTCGCCGGTGGCGTCGGGTTCGAGGACGACGTAGGCGACGACGGCTTCGCCGGTTGTGTCGTCGGGGACGCCGACGGCGGCGGCCTGGTTGACGGCGGGGTGGTCGATGAGGGCGCCCTCGACCTCGGCGGGACCGACCTTCCGGCCGGCGACGTTGATGGCATCGTCGGCCCGTCCGTGCAGGAACCAGAACCCGTCTTCGTCGACCTGGGCCCAGTCCCCGTGGTCCCAGAGGTCCTCCCAGGTCGACCAGTACTCCTCGAGGTACCGGTCGTCGCCCTCCCACAGCGACCTGGTCATCGAGGGACAGGAGTCCCTGGCGACCAGGAACCCTCGTTCGTGGTCGTCGATGACGCTCTCTCCGGCGGAGTCGACGACGTCGATGGCCATCCCGAGGCCGGGACCGCCGAGGGTACAGGGTTTGAGGTCCTGGATCGGCATGGGCATCAGGAAACAGCCAAAGACCTCGGTGCCCCCGGAGATGTTGATGATCGGACAGTCGCCACCGCCGACGTGGTCGTAGAACCAGCGCCAGGATTCGGGGTCCCACGGTTCGCCGGTCGATCCCAGGATCCGGAGCGTCGAGAGGTCGTGGGCCTCGACCCACTTCGTCCCGTGTTTGCGGAGCGCGCGGATGGCCGTTGGGGAGATGCCGAAGGTGGTGAGGTCGTGTCGGTCGATCATCGCCCAGAACCGGTCGGGGTCCGGGTGATCGGGTGCCCCCTCGTACATGAAGATGGTACCGCCGAAGGCGTGGTTGCCGACCAGCATCCACGGCCCCATCATCCAGCCGATGTCCGACACCCAGAAGAACCGGTCGGCGGGCTTGTGATCGAACCCGAAGTAGATCTCCTTGGCGGGTTGGACCAGGGTCCCCGCATGGGTGTGGACGATGCCCTTCGGACGGCCCGTGGTCCCCGAGGAGTACAACAGCATGGCCGGATCGGAGCTGGCCATCGGCGTGGTGTCGTAGTCGGTGGCGGCGTCGGTGACGACGTCGCTCCACCACTGGTCGCGATCGTCGTGCCACGGGATGTCGACAGCGCCGTCCCGGGCGCCGAGTCGGTCGTAGACGATGGTGTCCGTGACGTGGCCGACGTCGGCGATGGCGGCGTCAGCCGTATCTTTCAACAGGATCTCATCGCCGCGGCGGTAGAACCCATCGCCGGTGAACAGCACCGAACACGCCGCCTCGTCGATGCGGGTGGCGACGGCGTCCCGACCGAACCCGGAGAAGATCGGGACGGCGATCGCGCCGACCTTGAAGATGCCATACAGGATCGAGATGACTTCGGGCACCATCGGCATGTAGAGCCCGACGGTGTCGCCACGGCCGACGCCACGGGCTTCGAGGACGTTGGCGACCTGGTTTGCTTCGCGGTGGAGGTCGTGGTAGGTGATCTCCCGGACGTCACCCGGTTCCCCTTCCCAGAGACAGGCGACGTGGTTCCGGGTGCCGCTCTCGGGGTGGGCGTGTCGGTCGAGGGTGTTGTGGGCGACGTTGAGTGTTCCCCCAACGTACCAGTCGGTGAACTGGGGACCGTCACTGTCCTCGCGGACGGCGTCGTAGTCCTCGTAGAACTCCAGGCCGAGGTAGTCGATGATCTCGTCCCAGAACCAGTCGACGCCGGATGCCGCCACCCCCGGGACGTCGGTCGTCGTCCGTTCGATGAGGTGATCGTAATCGTCGATGTCGTACGTCTGCATGAACTGGTAGACGTTCGTCGACTCGACGAACTCGGTTGACGGTTGGTGGACGACCTCGTCGACCTCGTCGAGGGAATCCATGCCCGGTCGTTCAGCGGCCCACCTCAAATAGGTTCAGCCGTCATCCGTGGGACAAACGCTTTCCGGCCGCGGGTGGAAGGTGGTGGCATGTACGTCCGGGGCGCCAAGAACAGGGAGGAGGTGTGGTTGCTTGACCGCCTCGACGAACTCGGGTTGCACGACCCGGCGTTCCGGTCACGGGACTACGTCATCGCCCTCGACGAGGAGACCGGGGAGCGAGCGGGGTTCGGCCGATACCGGGTGCATCGGGATGGAGACGTCTGTGAGTTCGCCGCCATCGGCGTCTTAGAGGACTGGCGGGAACAAGGCGTGGGTGCCCACGTCCTCGAGCGGTTGGTGGAACTCGCCAGCGACCAGGGGTTCGAACGCGCCTACGCGTTCACCGGTGAAGGCGGGTACCTCGCCCAGTTCGGGTTCGAACGCGTCCCCGAGGCCGAGCTCGCGCCCGTGTTAGCCGAGCGGTTGGCGGAGGTCCGCGAACACGAGGACCCCGACGCGGTGCCGATGGTGTTGGCCTTCGAGGACTTCGAGTTCCCGCGCCGGTTGCGCGACCGGTTCAAACGTGCAGGCGACGACCACGAACCGTCGGAACCGGAGGAGTCACCGGAGGACTTCGGTATCGATCCCGACGAGGCAACGTACAAATACGACACCGGGTCGGGGTAGACGGTGCCGTGGTATCCACAACACCGTTGGGGACCGGCTCTGCCCTGTGTGATGACCCCCCGGCTTGGCGATGAGCTCGGATCGCTTGTTGCTCGGATCACCCGCCCGGATTCTCGGGACCGCCTTCGGCGTCGTGGTGTTGTTGGCGGGTGTCGCCCCGGTCGGTGCCCACGGTGGCAGTGTCGACCCGACACTCCATGGCCCCACGAAGCTTGCGTTGAGCGGTCTCCTCGTCGCGGTCGGTGGCGGTGTCGCGGGCGTCACCCAGTCGTTGTTCCGGATCGGGTGGGCGTTCAGTGCGGCGTTCCACGCTGGTGACGTCGGACCCTACGAGGCACCACCGCGGTGGTTCACCTGGTTCGTCAAGGGGCTGGGCGGGGTCGCTGTCCTCATCGGCGGGTGGCTGGTCGTCGATGGCAGCCATCTCCTCGGGTGATGTGGTGACGGTACCCTCACGAACTAAATGCGTTCCGGGGCTACAACGGGTATGTTCGACGAGGCGGACCTCGAGGCGATTCGGGAGGCCCACGAGGAGTGGGTCGATGAGACCCTCGCCCCGACGGTCGATCGGTTCGGGGAGCGAGAAGCGGAGTTCGAGACCGACACGGAGGGGCAGTCCGTCGACCGGGTGTACATGCCGACCGATGTCGCCCACCAGGATTATCTCGAGGACCTGGGCTTCCCCGGGGAGCCACCCTACACGCGGGGGGTCTATCCGACGATGTACCGGGGCCGGTTGTGGACGATGCGCCAGTACGCGGGGATGGGCACTCCACGCGAGACCAACGAACGGTTCCACTACCTCCTCGACGAGGGCCAGACGGGGCTCTCGATGGCCTTCGACCTCCCGACACAGATGGGGCATGACTCGGATGCGGCGATGGCGGCGGGAGAGGTCGGAAAGTCGGGGGTGGCCATCGACACGTTGGCCGACATGGAGACGGTGTTCGATGGCATCCCCTTGGACGAGGTGTCGACGTCGATGACGATCAATGCGCCGGCTGCGGTGTTGTTGGCGATGTACATCGCGGTCGGCGACCGGCAGGGTGTCGACCGCTCGGAGTTGCGGGGGACGATCCAGAACGACGTGCTCAAAGAGTACGTCGCGCGCAACACCTACATCTTCCCGCCGGAGCCGTCGATGCGGATCGTCACGGACATCTTCGAGTACTGTGCCGCCGAGACACCGAACTTCAACACGATCTCGATCTCGGGGTATCACATCAGGGAGGCGGGGTCGACGGCCGCCCAGGAGGTCGCGTTCACCTTGGGGGATGGAATCGAGTACGTGGAGGCCGCCCTCGAGGCGGGGTTGGACGTCGACGGGTTCGCACCGCAACTCTCCTTTTTCTTCAATGCGCACAACAATATCCTCGAGGAGGCGGCGAAGTTCCGGGCTGCCAGGCGGATGTGGTATCAGATCATGGACGACCGGTTCGACGCCACCGATCCCTCGGCCAAGCAGTTGAAGTTCCACGCCCAGACAGCGGGGTCGACGTTGACCGCCCAGCAAATCGAGAACAACGTCGTCAGGGTGGGATACCAGGCGTTGGCGGCGGTCCTCGGTGGAGCACAGAGCCTCCACACCAACGGGAAGGACGAGGCGTTATCGATCCCGACCGAGGAGTCGGTGCGGACGGCGTTGCGCACCCAACAGATCCTCGCACACGAGTCGGGTGTCGCCGATACGGTCGACCCGCTGGCGGGGTCCTACTACGTGGAGTCGTTGACCGACGAGATCGAGGAACGGGCCTGGGAGCTCCTCGATGCGGTCTCGGACCGCGGTGGGATGCAGGCCGCCATCGAGGACCAGTGGGTGCAACGCCAGCTCCAGGATGTCGCCTACCAGCGTCAACAGGAGATCGAAGCCGGGGATCGGGTCATCGTCGGGGTGAACGCCTTCGAAAGCGAGGACGAACAGGACGTCGAGATCGAGGAGGTCTCCGAAGCCGACGTCGCCGAGAAGGTCGAGGCGCTGGAAGCGGTGCGGGACGACCGGGACCAGGAGGCCGTCGACGCCGCCCTCGATGGGTTGCGAGGGGCGGCAGCCGGGTCCGAGAACGTGATGCCCCACGTCGTTTCTGCGGTAAAGGCCTACGCGACCGTCGGCGAGATCTGTGACGTGCTCCGGGACGTGTTCGGCGAGTACGAGGGCGGCGCCAGTCTCTAGCGGTCAGAGGTGGAGGTGTTCGAAGACGAAGATCGAGGAGATGTGGGCGAGGTACGGGAGGACGAGGACGAAGATGGTCTCCTGGAGGATGGCGATGTCAACCGGGTACTCGGCGGTTGATTGGACCTGCTGGAGGCGGATGTACTCGTGGGTGTACTCGTCGGCGTGGTCCGGGGTCTCGACGTGGGTGTCGGGGAACATCCGGTCGTCGTTGTCGGGACCGATCTCGCGGACGGTGCCGGCGATCGTCTCGATCTTGGCCTCCTTGGCGGCACGCATATACCGGTGCAACCAGTAGACCGGGGCCACGAACAAGACGATCGCGAGCCCCGTCCCGATCAACGTGAGCGTGGATGCGATCGTCTGGTTGCGCACCCCCTCGCTGAACGTGAAGAACACCGCGAAAAAGGAGAGTCCGACGACGTAGTACAGCGTCGAGGATTTGACGAGACCGCCGACGGGGCGCAGCCCCGCGTAGCCGTAGGGGTCCTCGAAGTCGATGCGGCCACTGG
This sequence comes from Halobacteriaceae archaeon, assembly GCA_042216925.1. Lineage (GTDB taxonomy): Archaea > Halobacteriota > Halobacteria > Halobacteriales > Halobacteriaceae > JBDGTJ01. The sequence continues at coordinate 41,570 of JBDGTJ010000007.1, read as the reverse complement.
ATCGGATCTCGAAGGGGAGGACGACGTGGACGGCCAGTACCATGCTGACGAGTTCCGAGGAGATCAGGTAGTACCCGAACGGGATGATTAACCCTTGCCGGATCAGGGTGATGGGCAGGCCCCACGTCTCGAGCATGAACGTCCAGTTCTCGGGGGCGTATCGCAGACTCAACCCGACCCAGGTGACATGGAAGAGCAACGCGACTGCGAACACGATCGCGCGGAGTCGTGGCGGGATCGAGCGGTCGAAGGCCTGGTCTGCGATGCCTTCATCGGTGTAGGGCACCCCCACCGCACGCAACAGTCGGTCGGTCCATCCGACCCCCATCTGGTGGTCGGCGACGACGTCGTCGGCGGTGGGCAGCGAGTCGGTGACGGAGTGGTACCGTCGTTTGAGACGTCGGGCCGCCCACACGACGAACAGATACCCGGGCAAGGCGATGCCCGAGATCGGGTTCTCGGTGATCCAGAGGAAGCCGCTGTGACGGTAGGCGAAGTAGCCGAGGACCCCGGAGTCGAGGCCCCAAAGGACGAGGACGAGCAGGTAGATCCCGAGGCCGTCCAGACCGGTCATCCGTCGCCCGAGGGCCTCTAACCCGAGTGCGTCGGCGATCCGTTCGATCCACAAGCGTTCGCTCCGGGCGTCGGACGCTGTGGCCGATTCCGCTACCGTGTCAGTCACCCTCCCACCTCGTAGGTGGGCCTGGAACCGTATCCAGTATAACGGTTCTGGTCCCGCGAGTCGATGTCGGGGTGTGCCGCGTCTTTTTTAGCCCCTGTCCGCATTACCCTCCAACGATGACTACGGAGACCCGAGATGTCGTCGTCGTGGGCGGCGGGACGGCGGGATCGTTCGCGGCGGCGACCGCGGCCTCCGAGGACGTGGACGTGGTGTTGCTCGAACGGAAAAGCGAGGAGGAAGCAGGGCACATCGCGTGTGGCGACGCGATCAAGGGCACGTCGACGTTCCCGGACGTCATCGATCGGGAGTACCTGCGGGAGGAAGCGTTCACCAACGAGAACATCGTCCGCGCTCGATTCGAGAATCCCGCAGACGATACGGCATTAGACATTCCGTTCCCGGGTGATACGGCGGGGGCGATCGTCGATCGGAAACGGTACGGCGAGGTCCTCCTGGAGGAGGCCGACCGGGTCGGAGCGGACATCCACTTCGACACCGTCGTCCAGGACGTCCTCCAGGACGACGACGGACGAATCACCGGGGTGAAAGCGACGCGGGACGGCACGCCGAAGACCTACGAGGCGACGGTCGTGATCGATGGCGCCGGGTCCCTGTCGTTGCTCCAGGACAAGGCCGACCTGGGTGGTGCCACCTTCGACAGGAAGGTGAACTACCAGCAGTTCTGTTCGGCCTACCGGGAGATCGTCGAGGTGGAGGACCCCGTCGAGTACGACGACGCCATTGTGTTCAAACCGACAGAGGAACTCGGCTACCTCTGGTATTTCCCCCGGACGCCGACCGAGATCAACGTCGGGCTCGGCTTCCAGATGAACCGGCCCCACGTCGAACTCGTCGAGGCGCTGCGGGAGGATCTCGAAGCCCGGCCGGAGTACCAGGGGGCGACGGTCAAGGACAAGTTGGGGGCGGCGTTGCCGACGCGGCGCCCATACGACTCGGCGGTCGCGCCCGGATTCCTCGCCGTCGGGGACGCCGCCGGCCACGTCAACCCAACCACCGGCGGCGGGATCCCCGGGGCGGCCAAGGCCGGGCATTGGGCGGCGCTCAGAGCGGTCGAGGCCGTCGCTGCCGACGACCCGTCCGAGGACCGGTTGTGGGAGTACAATCGACAGGTCATGACGGACTTCGGGAAGCGGTTCGCCGCCATGGATCTGTACAATATCTGGGGTGGGACCCACGATGTCGAGGAGTTGACCGAGATCGTCGCGGCGATGCCGGGTCAGGCCCTGATCGACGCCCTCGGCAAAGGAGGAACGGCGTCGATGGGCTGGGGATTGAAGCTGCGGACCGCCATCAAGACCCTCGGGCATTGGGGGACCCTCTGGACGCTGTACAAGGTCCACGACGTCGCCGGGCGGTTGAAGGACGTCTACGACGACTATCCGGACTCCCCTTCAGGGTTCGAGGGGTGGCGGGAGCGTCGGGATGATCTGATGGACGAGTTCTACGAGATCACCGGCGCCGACGCGAAGTACTAGGGGAGTCCCTACGGCGTCGGCCTGAACCGGGCGAACGTCAGATACCCCGTGTGACCGACGGCAGCGGTCGTCGGTCGTGATCCCCGGTCGTCGAAGTCCATCCGCCGTTGCATCGTCTCGACGGTCTCGACCTCGTCGAGTCCCGCCTCCGTAGCGGTTTCGGCGACCTTTCGGGCGTGTTCGACGAACGGGCTGTAGACGGCGAGGAACCCGCCCGGCACCAGTAAGCGGGGGGCTGCGGCGACCACCGTGGGTGCGTCTTCGGTGTCGAGTGTGATGACGTCGAACGACCGGTCTTCGAGTCGGTCCAGGTCCTCGGTGATGTCTCTCGCTCGAACCTCGACGGCGTCGGTCACCGATGCGGTCGCCATGTTCTGGCGGGCCGTCGCAGCGAACTCGGGGTCGCGTTCGTAGGTGATGACCGCCGCCCCGAGTCGACCGAGTGCGGCGGCGAGGACGCCGGTGCCGGTCCCGGCATCGAGGATGGTGTCACCAGTCCCAACGCCGGTATGGGCGATGAGGACGCCGATGTCTTTGGGGATCATCGGGGCGCCGGTGCGTTCGAGGTGGTTGAACAGGTCCGGGCCACGGAGGGACTGGACGACGAAGGAGTCCCCGAGATGGGAGTCGACGACCTGTCCCGGGTCGGGGTCGGTGGGAACGTCGACGACGCCGAGATCCGTGTGGAGTTCGGTCCCGGGTTCGCAGAGAAACTCGCGGTCCTCGCGGACGAGGAGGATCACTCGAGTCGTTCGACCGCCGCGGCCAGGTCCCCGTCGGTCGCCTCGAGGGCTTCGCGGGCAGCCGATTCGCTGGCGCCGGTTCGCTGGACCACGATGTCGACGTCGCCCTGTGGGATCTCGTCGTCCTCGTCGCTCGTGTCCTCGGTGGCCGCGGCTTCGGTGGCGTCACCAACGATCTGATAGGTCTGTTGGCCGCGGGCGTCCATCCGGGTAACCTCCGGATCGTCGAACGCGAGCGTGGTGCCGTCGGCGAGGGTGATGGTCACCGTGTCGGCGTCGAGTTCCTCGAGGTCGATCCCCATCTGCTCCATCATCTGTTGCATCTTCCGTGGGTTGCCGCCGCCTCCGAACATGCCCGGGTGGACGCAGTGAATACGCAAAAGCGTGGCGCTACCGCACGGCAGCCAGCAGCTCTGCCAGTGTCGCGAGGTCGTACTGGCCGGGGGCGGTCGCCCGGTCGGAGTCGACGGGGGCGTAGGCGATCCGAGACCCGTAGACGGGAGCGACGACGCGGGTGTGTCGTCCGGGGTCGCCCATGGCGATGGTGGCGACGTTGTCCCCGGCGCTGGTGGCGGCATGGGTTACACTGAGGAGGGTCAAGGCGTCCTCGAGGTCGGTGGCGGTGACCGCGACCTTCCCGATGTCGCCGGTGTGGGCCACACGGGTCAGGCGGTCCTGGAGGGTGGCTCGGTCGGGTGTGGTCTCGAAGTCGTGGGTGGAGGCGATGACGGTGACACCGGTTTCGCGGGCGTGGCGAGCGAGAGCGGTGCCGCGACTGGTGTGGAGCGTGTTGGCTTCGATGTCGACGGCGACGACGGGTTCGAGGTCGATGGCGGCTTCGAGGCGGTCGAGACGGGCGTCTCCGGGTGGGGCCTCCCCGCCCTCGGCGGTGACGCGGTTGGTCGCCAAGATGGGCAGGACGCCCGAGTAGTCCTGGAGTCTGGCAAGCGGATCGGTCGCGAGGTCCAGCCGGTACTCGAGGATGTCGGCGTGCTCTCGGGCCCGGGGTTCCACGCCGAGGTCGTCGGTGACGGCGGCCAGCGTGAAGCCCCTCGGGTCCATGCCCTGGCTGGGGGATGCGCGGGGAAAAGTGTTGGCGGCTACGTGAGCAACCCTTCCTCGGCTTCGAGGAGTTCGTGGTACCGGTTCCGGATGGTGACCTCCGAGACGTCGGCGACCGCTGAGACGGCGGCTTGGGTGGTCTTCTCGTTGACGAGGAGTGCGGCGGCGTAGACGGCGGCGGCCGCGAGTCCGACCGGACTCTTCCCGGAGTGGACCCCTTCTTCTTTGGCGCTGTCTAGGAGTTCCCGGGCACGGACTTCGACTTCGTCGGGGAGGTCGAGGTCAGAGACGAACCGGGGGACGTAGCTGGCGGGGTCGGCCGGTTCGACGGCGAGCTCGAGTTCGCGGACGACGTATCGGTAGGTGCGGGCGACCTCGTCTTTCTCGACGCGACAGACCCGAGCCATCTCGTCGAGGCTCCGGGGGACGCCGGCCTGCCTGGCGGCAGCGTAGGTACAGGCCGTGGCGACGCCCTCGATCGACCGACCGGGGAGGAGGTCGTCTTCGAGGGCGCGGCGGTAGATCACGGACGCTGTCTCGCGGACGTTGTCCGGCAGGCCCAGAGAAGAGGCCATCCGGTCGATTTCGCCGAGGGCCTGTTTGAGGTTCCGTTCCCGTGCGTCGCGGGTGCGGAACCGCTCGTTCCAGGTGCGGAGCCGCTGCATCTTCCGGCGTTGTCGGTCGGAGAGGCTGTTGCCGTAGGCGTCCTGATCCCGCCAGTCGATGTTCGTCGACAGCCCCTTGTCGTGCATGGTGTTGGTGGTGGGTGCGCCGACGCGGCTCTTCTGGTCGCGTTCGGCGGCGTCGAAGGCCCGCCACTCGGGGCCGCGGTCGATGCTGTCTTCGGCGACGACGAGCCCGCAGTCGTTGCAGACGGTCTCGCCGTGCCCTTCGTCGGCGACGATGTCGCCGCCACACTCGGGGCAGCCCTGGGTGGACTCGCTTTCCTCTGTCTCGGCTGTTCGGTTGCGGACGTTAGCGTGCGTCATCGTAAGAACGCGGGGTGGGGACCCCGTCCTGTCGTATCGCTCGCGACAGATGCCCTGACCTTAAACGTTCCCATACGGATGGTCGCGTGTGAACCCGACACACCCCGGACGACGGCGCCGAGACGTCAGTCCGGTGCGATGCGGGGTTCGGTCTCGCCCTCGGTCTCGGCCTCCCCGGCCTCGTCGACGGCGCGGGTCAGCGAGACGTTGAGGACGACCATGGAGACGACGCCGCCGGCGATGGTGACGAGGTTCTTGACCGCGTGATCGACGATGGCGACGCCGAGGGCAGCCGCTGCGGATATCGGGGTCAACCCGGCGACCAGGAGCGTGAACGCGCCCTCGTAGAGGCCGATGCCACCGGGTGAGAGGGGGAGGACCTTCGCGAGGTTGCCGACGCTCACCGCGAAGAAAGCGACGGCGACGGTCGTCTCGATCGGGAGGGAGATGTCGAAGGCGAGGAGGACGACGACCGCGGTGAGGACGTCGATTACCCAGACGAGGATGCTGGTCGCACCGACGCGGGCGAACGCGGCGGAATCGCTGGCAACCGTCTGGATGTCACCGACGAACCGTTCGAGGATGCCCGCCACCCAGTCGGCATAGGAGTCGTCACTGATGCGGGCGACCGCTGCACGCACCCGGTTACGCTCGGATCTGGCGCTCGCGACGATGGCAGCGACCGTCGCGATGGCCGCGATGCCGACGGTCGTCGCGACCGCAATCGCGTACCGACCGGATCGCTCCGGGTCGCCGGCGATCTGTTCGCCGGTCACGGCGCCAGCGAGGTCCGCGAGGTGACCCGGGTCGAAGAGGACCAACCCGAGCAGCACCGAACCCGCCAACGCCGTGATGGTCAACAGATCGAACACCCGTTCGACGGCGAGGGAGGCGACGCCCGTTGGGTAGGGTACCCCGCGCCGAGTCTTCATCACGTAGGCCCGGACACCGTCCCCGAGCCGCGCTGGGAACACGAGGTTGCCGGTCTGGCTGATGAAGATCGCGCCGGTCAGGAACCCGACGTGTTCGTCGTACTCCAGTTCGGCGAGGATGTCGCGGTAGCGGAGCCCGCGGAACGGCCAGGACACCAGGTAGACGATGCCGGCGGCCGCGACCAGTCCCAGGTCGGCGGCCGCGACGTTCGAGAGGACCGCTGATGGGTCCAGGTAGACGGTCATCAGCGCCAGTGCCACCACCGCCAGCAGGGCACCGACCCCGACGGCAACCCGTCGCGTGATCCGGGGTTCTATGCTGAACTCCCACCAGGTGCGGAGTACCTGACTCCCCATTCCGAACACGTCACGTACGAGGTCGACCTTCGAGTCGCCTTTCGGTGTCCAGGTGACGGGGAACTCGGCGACACGGAACCCCTGGCGTTGGGCCCGGACGAGGAGTTCGGTGTCCCAGAACCAATGGTCGTCCTTGATGGCGGGCCCGAGGGCCGCGTAGGCCTCCCGGGAGACCGCTTTGAACCCACATTGGTGGTCCCGGAGGGTTGATCCGAGGAGGGTCCGGACTAGGAGGTTGAACCCGCGACTCGGAACGCCGCGTTTGGCGGGGCGGTCGGCTTCGTGGCCGGGGAGCCATCGGGATCCGGTGGCGACGTCGTACTCGCCTGACCGGATGCGTTCGATCAGTTCCTCGAGGTGACCCATCTCCGTGGCGCGGTCCGTATCGAAGTACGCGAGAACCTCGCCGTGTGCTTGGTCGAAGGCGTAATCGAGGGCGCCCCCGCGACCGAGTCTGGTGTCGCGGTGGACGTGGCGGATCCGATCGTCGCCGGTGGCGAGTCGGTCGGCGATCGCCGGGGTCTCGTCCTCGCAACCATCCTCGGCGACGATCACCTCGAAGCTGCCCGGCGGGAGGAACGACTCGAGTTCCGAGAGGGTGGCGGCCACGGTATCTTCGATGGTGTCGGCCTCGTTGTAGGCGGGGAGGACGACGCTCACCTCGATCTCGGACCCGTCCGTCATTGACGGACTGTCGGCGAGCGGCGCGTAAGAACTTTCTGGAGTCACCCGGACCGGTCCGCCACCGGAATCGGTGGAGCCGGTTAACCGGTCGTACCACCGGGGCGCCAGGACGCCATCACCCACACCGATGAGTAGGCCGTAACCGCTTGACTGCACGGTGTTAGGCGACCGTACCAAACGCCCTATGGGCGCCGGGACGCGATGATGGGTATGAGCACTGTCACGACCCGATCGGTGCCACCGGTGGACGTCGAGTCGGTGGATCTCACCGAGAAACAGCGACTGATCCTCGGGCACCTCCGGGCCAACGCCGACCAAACCTACTTCAAATCGCGGTTGGTTGGCGAGGCCCTGGACCTCTCGGCCAAGGAGGTCGGTGCGAACATCACGGCCTTGGATGACGTGCCCGGCGTCAGTATCGAGAAGTGGGGATACTCCGGGGCGACGACCTGGAAGGTCTCGGTCTAGGGCGCGTAATCGATCAGCGACGGCGCGTCGCCTGCCACGGCTTGGGCGTCGGCACCGAAGGAATCAGCGTAGCGGACGAGTAACACGAGGACGAGTTCGGGGTCCGTCAGTTGGTATCCCCCATCGCGGGCGATGATGGCGTCCTCGGCCAGGCGGGACGTCCACGTACTGACCGTCGCCCGACTCACCCCGACAGATTCTGCCAGTGCCGCCGGGGTCGTTCCCGGGTCCCGGAGAGCGGTGATGAGCATAGCCCGTGGCGTCTCCCGCCGGAGGTAGCCGACGGTCTGTTTCTCGTGGGTGTCGAAGCGGTCGGCGATGAAGAAACGCCGGTAGTCCCCATCCCGATGGCTTTCGACGACGTCGGCGTCGAGCAACCGCCGGAGGTGATGTTGGGCCTCCCCCGTCCCGAGTTGAAGGTCGTCCCGGAGTTTCGAGAAGTGAGCACCCGGTGTCTCTGCCAGGTAGCCGCTGATGGCATCCCGGGTCAACGACCCGGAGTCATGGTCCTCGCTCCCGGCGAACCCGGCGAGCGGGAGGCTCCCGAAGGCGGCGAACCGTCGGAGGGTTTCCCGCTTCTCTTCGTCGACACCGGGGGTTGGCACACCGCAGTGTTGGGAACGAACCGTCAAGAGGGTTCCGGGACCTCAGGAACCGGCGTCCTCGTCCTCGCGCTCCTCGAGGTCGGCGTCGAGTTCCTCGATGACCTCTTTGGCGCTTTTGATCTCCTCCTCACTCCCGGGTTGACTCTCCACGTCGACGTCCTCGAGTTCGCCGAGCATCTCCTCGATGCTGTCCAGGCCAAGCAGTTCCCGGGTCTCTTCGTCGAAGGCCATGGCATCGAGGGGTTCCCCGTCGCCGCTGACGTCGCTACCGGTGAGGTGTCGCCCGTACCGGCCGACGAGGGAAGTGAGTTCCTGGGGGAGGACATAGGTCGTGGACTCGCTGGCTCCGATCTCGGCGAGCGTCTCCAGTCCCTTCTCGATGACCGCACGCTCGCCCATCGCCTCCGCCGACCGGGCGCGTAACACCGTGGAGATGGCGTCCCCCTGGGCCTCGAGGACCTGGGACTGCTTCTCTCCCTGGGCCCGGATGATGTTCGACCGTTTCTCCCCCTGGGCGGTCTCGACCGCCGAACGCCGTTCCCCCTGGGCCTCGAGGATCATCGCGCGGCGTCGGCGTTCCGCGGAGGTCTGTTGTTCCATGGCCTGTTGGACCTCCTGAGAGGGGTTGACCTCTCGAACCTCGACGCTCTCGACGCGGATGCCCCACTCGTCAGTGGGTTCGTCAAGTTCCTCGCGAATGCGGGCGTTGATCTCCTGGCGTTTGTTCAGGGTGTCGTCGAGTTCCATGTCGCCCAGGACCGCGCGCAGCGTGGTCTGGGCGAGGTTCGAGACGGCGCGTTTGTAGTCATCGACCTCCAAGAACGCCTTCTTGGCGTCCATCACGCGGATGTAGACGACCGCGTCGGCGGTCACCGGGGAGTTGTCCCGCGTGATCGCCTCTTGTTGGGGGACGTCAAGGGTCTGGGTCCGCATATCGAAGGGGTAGGTCCGGGAGACGAACGGGGGAATGAAGCTGATCCCCGGCTCCAGGAGTCGTCGGTACTCGCCGAAGACGGTGAGGGCCTCCTTCTCGTAGGCGTCGACGATCTCGACCATCTGCCAGACCGTGACCACGGCGAGGACCAGGACGAGCAACGCGACGAGGGTGAGCACAGACCCGCCGGGAACGCTGACGAGCGGGAGGAACATGACTATACCGGGGTCGACCGGCTCAATAAGTCTTTGTCCGGGGTCAGGCCTCGGAGTCCGGGATCGGGTCGTTGCCTCCGCTGCGATCACGGGGGCGTTCCTGGTCGATGCTGTCTGCCTCGATCGCCTCGATGTTCTCGACGGTGAGGACGCTGCCCCCGCCCGGGTCGACGACGAGGATGGTCGCTCCCTCCGGGATCGGGTCCTCGAGGGCGCGGGCCGAAAACGTCGGGTCGAACCCGCCATCGTAGAGGCGGACGCGACCACCGGTCTGGGTGACGCGTTCGATGACAACGCCTTCGCGGCCGGCGAGGGTCTCGGAGGAGTTGGTCTGGGCGGTGCCGGCGCCCCCGTAGATGTCGAGGTTGCGGTAGGCCCACAACAGTCCCCCGCCCACCGCCAATACCATTCCGGCGAGCGCGAGCGGGGTGCCGAGTGGCGGGTACAACAGGCCGGCAATCCCGGCCACGATCAGGGTCGAGCCCAGGACGACGAAGTGGGCACCGGGAGCGATCGCCTCCATGAGGCTCAGGGCCACGCCTGCGATGACGAGTAACAAGGGGAGCGTCCCCGGTGCGAACAGGTCGACCATGGCGCGACGTATGGAAGGGACGGTGTTAACCGTTCGGTGCGGACCGATCGGCCTTGCCGGAGACTACAGTACGACGGTGACGATCAACGTCAGGACGGCACCCACACCGAGGAGGAAGAACATCGCGTTGACGGGGTCGACGGTCTCCGGTTCGACGGCCGGAGGGTCTGCCTCCCCGCCCACGTCCTCGAGGTCGAACCGCCACTCCTGGTCATCCGCTTCCGACGACGGATCGCTGTCTGCCATACCGGTGTTGGGCGCTCGCCTCCTATAAGTCCGCTGCCCCTATTGGATGCGGGTCCCGGGGGGACTGTCACCGATGGTGGTGAGGAGGTCTGCGTCCTCGCCTGCGGCCAACAGCATCCCGTTTGACTCGACGCCGAACAGTTCGGTGGGTTCGAGGTTGGCGACGACGACGATGCGGGTCCCCGGTAAGCTGTCGACATCGTGGAGTTGGCGGATCCCGGCGACGATCTGGCGGGTTTCGACGCCGATGTCGACCTCCAACCGGAGGAGGTCATCCGCGCCATCGATCGGGTCGGCAGCGAGGATCTCACCCACGCGAAGATCCAGTGATTGGAACGTCTCGAAACTCACACGGTCCTCGGTGATCGGCTCGAGGTCAGTGGTATCGGGTTCCTCGCCAACATCGGTCACGGGTTCGACGCGATCGTCGAGGGCCGTGGCCAGCTCCGTGACGGTGTCGTCCTCGACGCGGTCGAACAGTTCGGCCGGTTCATCGAACGTCTCCGGTGGCGGGGAAACCGCCGCGTCGATCGTGACGTCCTGGATGTCGGTTGGTTCGCCGAGCTGTGTCCAGAGGGTCTCGGCCTTCTCGGGGGCGATCGGGTGGAGGAGGACGGCGACGGCTTTGGCGAGTTGGACACAGTCGCGGATGACCTGGGCGGCGGCGTCAGGGTCGTCGTCGACGAGCTGCCACGGTTCGTTGCGTTGGATGTACCGGTTCCCGAACCGGGCGAGGTCGACGGGGACCTGGGCGAGGGCCTTGACGTCGTAGTCGTTGAGCGCCGACCTGAAGGTCGCCTGGGCCTCCTCGATGCGGTCGGTGACCTCCGCGGAGGCCTCGGTGGCTGGCGTGCCACCGTAGTTCCGGTGGGCGAACAATAGCGAGCGGTAGAGGAAGTTCCCCACCGTCCCGACGAGGTCGGTGTTCACCCGTTCCTGGAACCGGTCCCAGGAGAAGTCCAGATCCTGTTGGAAGGTGTTCTCGACGGCGAGGTAGTGTCTGAGCAGGGCCGGGTCGAACCCTGCCTCGAGGTACTCGGTCGCCCAGACCGCACGGTTCCGACTGGTCGAGAACCCCGCATCGCGGAGGGTGACGTACCCGCACGCGGCGACGGCACGTGGTTCCATGTAGTCGGCGGCGCGCAACATCGCCGGCCAGAAGACCGTGTGGTGTTGGATGATGTCGGCCCCGATGAAGTGGACGATCTCGCCGCCCTCGGGGACGCCGTCCTCGACGGTGTCCGGTTTCCACACCGCCTCCCAGTCGTAGGTGTCCGCGCCGACGGCCGCCGAGTAGTCCTTCGTGAAGGAGATGTATCCGGTGGGGGCATCAACCCAGACGTAGAGGACGAGTTTCTCCTGTCCCTCCGGCGGGTCCCCCGGGTACTCGACGCCCCAGTCGAGGTCCCTGGTGATACACCAGTCCTCGAGGTCGCCCTCGATCCACTCGCGGGGCTGGTTTCGGGCGTTGTCGGTTCCCTCGAGGCGGTCGATGAATCCCTGGAGGTAGTCCTGGTAGTCGGCGAGTCGGAAGAACTTGTGGCGGCGGGTCCGGTACTCTGCAGGGTTCCCCGTGATCGTCGAGATCGGGTCCTCGATCTCGCCGGGTTCGAGGTGGCGGCCACACCCTTCGTCGCATTCGTCGCCCCGGGCGAGGGCGCCACAGTACGGACAGGTCCCCTCGACGTAGCGGTCGGGCAACGGCGTGTCCTCCTGTGGGTCCCACGCGACCTCCACGGGTTTCTCGACGACGTGGCCCCCGTCGATGAGTGCCTCGACGATCGACTGGGTGAGGTCGATGTTGGTCTGGTCACCCGTGTGGCCATAGCGGGCGAAGTCGATGTTGTATCGGGCGAAGGTGTCCTTGGACTGTTCGTGGTAGTGTAACGCCAGCTCCTCCGGATCGACGCCCTCCTGCTCTGCGTTGACGGCGATGGGCGTCCCGTGGATGTCGGACCCACACACATACGGTGCGGGTTGGCCGAGGCGGCGAAGTCCGCGGGCGAAGATATCGGCGGCGATGATGCTTCGCAGGTGGCCGATGTGGAGGTCGCCGTTCGCGTAGGGCAACCCCGCCGTCACCACCGCGGGGCGGTCCGTGGGGAACGGTTCGTGGCTCATGGTGTACTCCCACCGCTTACGGGCCTAAAACCCGCCGGTTCAACGCCGGTGTTCAGAAGACGATGACGACGCCTCGGAGGAACGCGAGGGTGATGAGAAGTCGACCGACGCTACCGATGAAGGTCGCGATGGCAAACCAGACGTAGTCCCGTTCGAGGATGGCGAACGCGTAGATCGAGAGGGTGTCCGGGAATCCTGGGACACAGAGGGCGGCGGCGAGACCGGCGTACCCGTACCGGCGGGCGAGGATGGCGACGGCGGACTCCGACCAGGCGACGAGGTCGAACCGGGAGCGTTTGAGGCGGCGGACGATGGGGCCGTACTCCTTCGCTTCCTGGCCGATATGGAAGGCGAGGATGGAGCCCGCTGCCTTCCCAATGCCGCTGACCAGGATGATGATGCTGAATTCCATCCAGTTCGGGACCCCGAGGTGGAGCGGAGCGAACAGGACGACCTCGCTGACACCCGGGAGGGCGAACGCGATGAGAAACGAGTAGATGAGGATGACCAGGAGACCGACGGGACCGGTGGCGGTCCGGACGGCCTCTTCGAGCCCCACGCCGAACGCGGTGAACAATACCCCGGGCACGGCCGCTCAGGTCGTCGTGTTGGTGAGTGTCGTTTCGAACAGGGTGGCGCCCTGTGGACTGTACACGGCGACCTCGACGGTACCAGCCAGTGGCGACCCGGTCTCGATCGGATCGGTACTGACCTCGAAGGTGTCAGTGGACGCGTTCACCGCGGCATAGACGGTGTCTCCAGGATCGACGCTGGTGGCGAGTGATGCGCTCATCGTGGTGTTCCCGGCTCGAACGACGACGACAGACTGCGCCGGGATCGGGTCCCCGTCGACGTGTTCGAGGTGGATGACGTTGCCCTCGCGGTGGGCGGTGAGGTCGACCGTGGTCACGTTGGCGAGGGCGTCACCGATCCAGGCTGGCGTGGTGACGGTGACCGCATCCCTGGTCTGGAGCGTATACCTGAGGTCGTAGGTGGCGGTCCCCTCGCTGGTTGTGGCGGTGAAGGACAGTTCGAAGCTGTGGACGACGCCGCGACTGTCAACGACGAGTCGGGAGGAGAGGTCTGAGATGTTCTCGGCTGACAAGCCCGTCGACCCCGTGCTGAACGACTCGTTGACGGCGTCGGCCCGGAGGGTCACCAGGGTTGCCCCGTCCCTGGTTTCGGATCCGGTGACGCGGTAGTCGCCGAGTTGGACGAGCAGCGAGAGGGTGTCGCCGAAGGTGAGATACCGGTTCCTATCCAGGGATGCGGGGAACGGCCGGTATCGGACGCGGTCCTGCCGTTCGGTGCGGGCGAGGGCGACGCTGGTGTTCCCCCAGTAGGCGGTTGTCGTCGTTGCGCCGAAGGCGGTGGTGTTCGCGTGGACGAGAAACGGGGACAAGCCCTGGGCGGCGGTGACGTTGATGGTATTGGTTCTGCGTTGGGGCGCGCCATCGGCAGGGTCGAAGGTGACGTTCAGGGTCGCCCGACTCTCGAAGCCGACGGTCTCGAGGGTGGAAACGTGTGCGTCGACAAGGCGGGATGGCGTCGCGATGCCGTCAGCGGTCACGCCGGGGGGCAGATCCGCGGCGGGGACGGTGGTCCCGGGATCGCTCGTGTCGGCTCCTGGGTCGAGGACGCCACCGCACCCGGCCGTGACGACCAGGACGGCGACGACGAGACCGGCAAGTGATGAGCGGGGCATCGATACAGGGTTCCGACCGGATCCTCGAAAACCCTCCGAATGCCAGCGGCCGCCTCAGTCCCGCACAGATTCGAGGAGGAGTTGTTGTTCGGTGCGTTTGACCTCGTGTTGGACGTCCCGGACGGCGTCGATGTTGGCAGAGATGGAGCTGATGCCCTCGTTGACGAGGAATCGCACCATCTCGGGGTGAGATCCGGCCTGGCCACAGATACTCGTCGCGACGTCGTGGTCCCGACACCGGCGGATCGTTCGGCCGATCAGTTTCAGGACGGCGGGGTGAAGTTCGTCGAATCGGTCGGCGACGTTCTCGTTGTTCCGGTCGACGGCAAGGGTGTACTGGGTGAGGTCGTTGGTGCCGAAGCTAGCGAAGTCGATGCCCTCGGCGGCCATCTCCTCGATTTGCATCGCCGATGCCGGGGTCTCGACCATGACACCCCAGGTCCGGTCCTCGGGATCGATGCCCGCCTCCACCATCAACTCCCGGGCCCGAACGACGTCTTCCTCGTCGTTGACCAGCGGGAACATGATCTCGACGTTGTCGTACCCCAGTTCGTAGAGTTGGGCGAACGCCTCCAGTTCGTGGGCGAACACGTCCGGTTCGGCGAGGCTACGACGTATCCCGCGGAACCCGAGCATCGGGTTGCCCTCCACGGGTTCGTCCTCGCCACCCTCGAGTGTGCGGAACTCGTCGGTGGGGGCATCCAGGGTGCGGACCCGAACGGGGCGCGGGTAGAACTCGTCGGCGACGCCGCGGATTCCGGAGACGATCTCGGCGACGTACTCGTCGGCACCGTGTTCGGCGATGTACCGGTCCGGTGTCATGTCCGTCGACATGATCATGTGCTCCATCCGGAGGAGGCCGACGCCGTCGGCGCCGGTGGCGGCGGCACGTTCGGCGGCTTGTGGGATGGAGACGTTGACCTTGACCTCGGTGGCGGTCATTGGTTTGACCGGGGCCTTGGGTCGGGCCTCCTCGATGGGTTGGCGTTCCTCGATGCCCTCCGGGGTGCCGGCCCTGACGCTGCCACGGTCGCCGTCGACGGTGATCTCCTGTCCGTCCTCGATGGCCGTGGTCGCATCGCCCGTGCCGACGACGGCCGGGACGCCGAGTTCCCGGGAGACGATCGAGGCGTGTGATGTCATCCCGCCCTCATCGGTGACGATGGCGGCAGCGCGCTTCATCGCGGGCACCATATCCGGTGTCGTCATCTCGGTGACGATGACGTCGCCCTCACCGACCTTGTCGAGCTGGTCGAGTTTGGTGACGATGCGGGCGGGCCCGGCAGCGACCCCGGGACTGGCCCCGTGACCGCTGGCGAGGTCACCGTCGCCGTTGCCGTCAGCGGCAGCGTCCTCGGTCGCACCGAACTGGCCCTCGTCGATGGTGGTGATCGGGCGGGACTGGAGCATGTACAGTTCGCCGTCGGTCATCGCCCACTCGACGTCCTGTGGTTCCCCGTAATGGGCTTCGATGCGTTCGGCCATCTGGACGAGTGCCTGGATGTCCCCAGCGTCCAGGACCTGGTCGTGGCGGCGGTCGGTCGGCACGTCGCGTTCGACGGTGTTGCCCGCGTCGTCTCTGACCTGTTCGATCTTCTTATCCGCGATGGTCACATCCTTGATGTCCCCGGTGTCGCGGTCGACAACGTAGTTGTCCGGGGAGACCGTTCCCGAGACGACGGCCTCGCCGAGTCCCCACGCCGCCTCGATGATGATGGTGTCCTCGCCCGTCGATGGATGACTGGTGAAGAGGACCCCGGACCGGTCGGCGTCGACCATCCGCTGGACGACGACGGCGATGTCGACATCCGCGTGGTCGAACCCGTGTTCGACCCGGTAGTAGATCGCGCGTTGGGTGAACAGCGACGCCCAACACTGTTTGACCTGGTCGAGGAGCTGGTCCCGATCGACGTTGAGGAACGTCTCCTGCTGGCCGGCGAAACTGGCGTCGGGGAGGTCCTCGGCCGTCGCGGACGACCGAACCGCTACCTGCAGTGACTCCGCGTCGGCTGCGAGCTCATCGAAGGCCGCGAGGATGTCCTCTCGGACGGGCTCGGGGATTGGTGTCTCGAGGATGAGGGTCTGGGCTCGTTGTTCGGCGTCGGCCAACGCAGCTGAATCCTCGGGGTCGACATCGACGACGTCGAACAGCTCGTCGGCGATCCCGGTCTCCTCGATGAACGCGCGGTACGTCTCGGCGGTGACGACGAACGCCGGGGGAACGGGGAGACCGGCGGCGGTCAACTCCCCGAGTGAGGCGGCTTTCCCGCCGGCGATTTCGCGGTCATCGGTCCGGATGTCGTCCAACCAGCGGATAGTCATCGTGTCAGCCCACACGGAACGCGGACATATGGCTTGTGGCATCACGGTGCCGACACGCTTTTCGGGGTCTAGGTGGCAACGGTGCGCATGGATTCGAAACGAGCGGCCCGGTGGGCGGGTGTCTATTTCCTGTTGACCGTCGTGGCGACGGTCGTCGGGGTCGCAGTGATCGCGGGTGGTACCGCACTCGGGGTCCAGGAACTGTACGAGACCTACGACCGGACCGGGGATCTCTCCCGCTCCGCTCTCATGGATGCGATTCCGGGGCTGCTGGTTGCGGCGATCGGCATCGCCATCTGGCGGTTCGGGAAGGCGATCGCGTTCTACAAGACCTTGACCGGGGCGGTCGCCGAGGAGTTAGCAGATACCTACGACAACCAGCAGGTGAAAAGCGAGATCCTCGCCGTGCTCGACGACCGGTTGGCGGACATGCAACAGGACATCCAGTCGATCAACCGGGAGCTCCGCGACGTCAAGAACGTCGACGACGGGTTCGACGACTAACCCTCTGGCGTGATGATCTCGTCGTCGGTGTCCGGTGGGACCCTTAGCTCTCCGTCGACGCTGGTGGTCGCCCGACCGCCGACCTGAATCGTCTCGTGGGCGCGGACCGCGACGTGGCCGGGACGATCGATGAAATGCCCCTGTTCGAATCGCAGCTGTTCCGGGAGTGAATCGAAGGCATCGACAGTGCGGAGGTACGCGGCCGCGGCGCCGCTGGCCGTGCCGGTGACGGGGTCTTCGGCGATGCCGAGCCCGGGAGCGAAACACCGGGCGTGGAGTGTGGACTCCGCGTCGATGGTGTCGAAGGTGAACGCGTAGATGCCGGCGGCGTCGTACTCGTCGGCGATCGCGGCGACCGCGTCGTCGTCGGGGTCGGCGCCGCCAAGCGGTTCGAGGAACGTGACGGGCACCACCAGAAAGGAGACCCCGGTCGAGGCGACGGCGGTGGGTAACTCGACCTGGTCGAGTGCCGCCACCGGGAGATCGAGTGCCGCGGCCAGGCGGTCGCTGTCGACGGTGACCGTCTCGACGCGTGGGGTGTCCTGGGTCATCCACACCATCTCGTCCGGAGTGACCTCGACGTCGATGACGCCGACCGGTGTCTCGAGGGTGTGGGTCCCGGCCGCAAGGACGCCATCCTCGAGGAGGTGGGCGTGACTCGCGATCGTCGCATGCCCACAGAGATCGACCTCTGTCGACGGGGTGAAATACCGGATCTGTCTGTCTGCGGTCTCACTCGGGAGGATGAACGCGGTCTCACTCACGGCCAGCTCAGCGGCGATCGCCCGCATCTGGCCCGTGCTCAAGCCCGCCGCCTCCGGGACGACGCCGGCCGCGTTCCCGGCCAACGGCGATTCCGAGAATGCATCGACGAGGAGGATGCGTCGTCGGTCCATACCCTCGGGACAGTGGCGACCGTGTTGAAAGCACCGGGGTCGGCCCCGGCCGGCAACTCTTATGTGGGCGGCCGGGCCAGAGTCGTCACGGAATGACCGACTCGGAGGAGTTCGACGCCACCATCACTAACTGGGATTACATCTATAATCTGTGCCGGGACGTCGCCGACCAGGTGAAGGCGGCATCGTTCGAACCGGACGTGGTCGTCGCGCTGGCCCGCGGGGGCTGGTTCGCCGGCCGGTGCCTCTGTGATTTCATCGGGCTCGATGACCTGACAAGCCTCAAGATGGAACACTACGTCGGGACCGCAGAGAAGACGGGTGAACCCCAGATCAGGTACCCGATGCCGGAGGGCTCCGTCGAAGGCAAGGACGTCCTGATCATCGATGACATCGCCGATACCGGCGGCTCGATCAAACGCGCCCAGGAGTACGTCACCGACCGCGACCCGGGTGAGGTCAGGACCGCGACACTGCAGTTGCTCCAGTCCAGCGAGTTCGAACCGGATTTCGTCGGGGAACGCCTCGAACATTGGACCTGGGTCGTCTACCCCTGGAACTTCATCGAAGACATGGTCGATCTCCTGGAGGGCGTCATGGAGCGGGCCGACGACCCCCCGTACGACGAAGCGGCCCTCCGACACCTCCTCGCAGCCAACCACGGGGTCGAACGCATCGAGATGGAGATCGCCCAACCAGACCGCCTCGACGAGGTGCTCGCCGAGATGGAACGCCGCGACGTCGTCGAGCCCGTCGGGGACGACGCCTGGCGGCTCGCGTAGGCGAGAGACCACCGGGGCGAGACGTGTCCGTTCTCCAGCAGGGCCCCCACGGGGTCCGGCGTCGGCTGTCGGTTGGGAGCTAGTCACAACACCTATATATCGGCACCGAGTGGCTGGCACCGACGTACGATGTGCGCGGACCGCCTGGAGGACCTATCAGGCCGCCTCGCGGCGTTGAAGCGCCGCGGCTCCAACCTCCTCGTCGTCGCAGGCCCGGAGAACGGCGGCCGCGCCTGTCGACACTTACTCGGTGACCCGGGCGCAGCCCGCCGTGCGTTGTTCGTGCCCACGACCGTCGGCGTCGCCGATGTCCGGACCCGCTGGCACGGGCCCGAGACCGCAGACCGCTTCGGTATCGTCGACGTCACCGGCACCCGATCGCCGGGCGTCGCCGACGACTCGGGCCCGAGCCCGGACGGCGTCGCCGCGAGAGTCGACGACGCCCCATGGTATCACGCCGTCGAGGACCCCACCAATCTCGCACTGGTCGGAGAAACGATCCGTGACGGTCTCGACCGTTTGGCAGACGACGCCCCCGAACCGGGGACGGTCCGACTGTGCATCGACTCCCTCGACCCCTTCTTCGACGTTGCCTCCGCGGAAGCGGTGTTCCGACTCGTCCACGTGATCACGGCTTCGGTCCGCCACGTCGACGGGATGGGCCACGTCCACATCGCTGACGGCCTCGACCATACCCACCGATCGTTACTCGAACCATTGTTCGATGCCACCGTCACCGTCGAGTCGAGTGCTGACGGTATCCGTGAACGGTGGCGACTCCACGAGTCTGGCTACGAAACCGGGTGGCTCGTGGTCTGAACGGTCACTCCGACCGGTCGCAGATGTATAAGTCCCCGAACAGTTCGTCCTGCTCCAGGCGCACGACACCGCGGTGAGCGAGGAACAACACCGCTAGGAACGTCTCCACCCTGGACCCCGCCACCGTCTGAATCTCGGCGAACAACACCTGTGATCGCCCCCGGTCGTACCGGGTCGCCAACGCGGATTCGACGGCGGCCACCAGGGCCTCGATGTCCTCGCCGTGGGCGGTCTCGGTGACATCTTGTTGGGTGGGTTCGTGATCGCTGCGTTCGGTGTCGTCGCTCCGATAGTCGACGGTTTGGACCCCTCTGCGGAATCCTCGCGGTGAGTCGGAGGTGTCGTAACTCCGCGACGATTTCCACCACGATCCCCGTTCGGCCTCCCGTAACTCCCGCACCAGCTCGTCGAGAGTCTCCGGTGTCCCACGAGCGGACTTGCGGTCCAGTCGCCGATCGATCTCCGCCTCCAAGGTCTCGACCGGGCCACCTCCCGGGGGCGGCCCGGGTTCGGACAGCGGTGCCTCCCAGGGCGCGGGTTCGGCTTGGTCCTCGTCGGCCTCGTCGGGATCCTCGGGGGCGACGATGACGTCCGATTTCATGCGGAGGAGTACCGACGCGTAGAACAACGCACGGCCGGACGTCCGGAGATCTGATTCGTCGAGTCGCGCCAGGAATGCGTCAGTGACCTCGACGATGTCGATATCCCATGGCTCGATCTCGCCATCTTCGGCCAGTTGGACGAGTAACTCGACCGGTTCGACCTCCTCGTCGTCGCTACCAGGGGTCCCGGGCACCGCATCGGGAGCGCTAGTCATCGGCAACCTCCAGTTCACCGACATCCCCGGGGGCATCATCGGTGAGGTCGATACCCGTCACCGTCGAGACGTTCTCATCTTGCATCGTCACCCCGATCGCGTGTTCGGACCGTTCCAACATCGCGGACCGGTGAGAGACCACGACGAACTGGGCGTTCCCGGCGAGTTCGTCCACCATCTCTCCGACCCGATCTGCGTTGGCGGCGTCGAGGAAGGCGTCGATCTCATCGAGTGCGTAGAACGGCGCCGGGTTATGCCGCTGGATCGCGAAGATGAACGACAACGCGGTCAGTGACTTCTCCCCGCCGCTCATCGCGTCCAGGCGCTGAATCGGTTTGTCCCCCGGTTGGGCCTTCATGGTCAATCCCCCATCGAAGGGGTCCTCCCGGTTCTCGAGGTGGAGTTCACCGGTGCCGTCGGACAATCGTTCGAAGATACGTTGGAAGTGATCGGCGATCGCCTCGTAGGCGTCCATGAACGTCGACCGTTTCTGCCGGTCGTACCGATCGATGCGGTCCAAGATCGCGTCCCGCTCTTCGACGAGAGTCTCCCGTTTGTCTTCGAGGTCCTCGAGGGCACTGGCAACCTCGTCGTACTCGTCGATGGCCCGCATATTCACCGGTTCCAACGCTGCCAACTGCTCGGATAACTCCTCGATGTGAGCCTCGACCTCGTCGAGGTCCGGCACCTCTTCCGGATCCGTGGTCGCGGCCGCTTCGAGGTCGTCGATCTCGTCCTCGAGTTGGTCGGCCGAGTCTCGCAACCCCGCGAGTTCCGATTCGATCCGGTCGACGACCTGTTGCTGGTCGTTCTTCGCGGACTGGGCGGCTTCCAAGTCCTCCCGCAGTTCCTCGCGTTCGGCTTTCAACTCCGAGAGCTCGTCTTCGAGTTCCGCGACCTGCGCTCGTTTGTCCTCGAGGCGTTCTTCGGCGTCGGCGATGTCGGCCTCGATCTCCTCGATGTCGGCCTCCGCATCGTGTTTCCTGGCCTCGGCGTCGTCGATCTCCTCGCGGAGGTCCTCGATGGAGTCGGCGGCATAGCTCTTCTCGAGTTGGAGTTCGTTGAGGCGGCCGTCCAGATCGTCGAGCTGGTCTTCGAGGTCGTCGATCTCGGCTTCGATCGCCTCTTTTTCTTCGGTGAGTTCCGGCACCCGAGAGTCCTGGAGTTCGGCCTCCAGGTCATCGATTGTCTCGAGTACAGTGGCGATCTCGTCCTCGACATCGTCGATGTCGGCCTCGAGGTCCTGCATCCGATCGTCGACATCCTCGCGTTCCTCCTTGAGGTCGGTCAATCGTTCCTCGAGGTCGTCGATCTCGTCGTGGACGGCTTCGCGGTCGGCTTCGAGATCCTCGATGTCGCTCTCGATCGATCTGACGGTGTCGGCGGCGTCTGCTTTCCGGTCGCGGGCGTCGTCGAGACGGTCCTCGACGTCGCGTACCTGTTCGCGCACCTCGCGGCGCCGATCCTCGAGGTCCTCGATGCGTTGGGCCACCCGTTCGAGTTGTCCGTCGGTATTCGAGAAGCTGTACCGGGACCCCGATCGGCTGCCACCGGTCATGGCGCCACTGGTCTCCACGAGGTCGCCATCCAAGGTGACCATCCGGTACCGTCCCATGAGGTCGCGGGCGGTATCCATGTCGTCGACGACGACCGTCGACCCGAGCACGTAGTCGAAGACGGCGTCGTACTCCGCGTCGAACTCGACGAGGTTGACCGCGAAGTCGATGACGCCGTCGTGAGATGGGAGTGATCCCGTCGATCGGGTGTCGAGTTCGGTCAACGGGAGGAACGTCGCCCGGCCCGCATTCCGATCTTTGAGGTACTCGATACAGCGTTGGCCCACCCCGTCATCATCGACGACGACGTTGGCCATGCGACCGCCGGCCGCGGTCTCGCATGCCGTCGCGTACTCGTCGTCGACCGCGCCGAGTTGGGCGACGGCGCCGTGGACACCGGGGAGGTCGCTGTTCAAGACCGTCGAGACGGCGCGACCGAACGAGGAGTCGCCGTCCGCCTCTGCACTGGCCTCCAACCGCGCGTACTCCTCTTGGGCTGCGGTGAGTTCGTCCTCGATGTCATCGAGGTCCGCCTGGAGCTGCTGTCGATCGGTTTTCAGGTCGACGACCACCTCCGAGATGTTGTCGAGGTTGGTCGTCGCCTTCTCGAGTTCGGCTTCCAGGTCGGCGATCTCTTCGTCGATCTCGGGGACCCGTGCCTGGGCTGCCTCAAGGTCGGACTCGACGTCGTCGATCTCCTGGGATCGGCGTCTGGCCTCGTCGAGCAATCGATCTTGTTCGCGTTGGAGTTCGTTCCGCCGCTCACGGGCGTCTTCGAGGTCGGCCTTCCGGTCGGCGAGTTCGGCTTTGAGTTCGTCGAACTCGGTGTCAACGGCGTCGATCTCCGCCTCGACCTCGGCGAGTTCTGACTCCTTCGCTTCGATATCCTGGGCGATCGAGGCCTTCTCGACTTTCGTCTCTCGGATGTCGGATTCGAGTTCCTCGATCTTCTCCTGTTTCCGATCGATCTCGACGAAGGCCTCCCGCCGGTCACTCTCGGCGGCCTGGACGCGGTCCTCGGCAGCCTCGATCTTGTCCTCGTACCGGTTGATCTCGCCTTTGATCTCCTCGATGTCGGATTTGATCCGTAGCTGCTCGTCCTCACCCTTCCGCTCGATCTCGGCGTTGAGTTCGTCGAGTTCGGCCTCGAGTCGCGTGACTTTCCCCATGTGGGTGTCGAGGTCGTCGCGGGCTGCCTCGAGCCGGTCCTCGGCGTCCGCGATGTCGGCCCGGACGTCGGCGAGGTCCTGGCGCCGATCGCCGAGTTCCGCGGCTTTCACGTATCCCTCGTACTCGCGACGCTCCTCGCGGAGTTCTTGGTACTCCAGGGCGGCCTCCCGTTCGTCCTCGAGCTGGTCGAGGCGCGCCTCCTTTTCCTCGATGCGGAGGTCGGCTTCGGCGATGCGGTCGGTGACGGTCTCCAGTTCCTCGCCGGCCTGAGCTTTCTTCTCGTCGAACTCGGCGACGCCGGCGATCTCGTCGATGATCTCCCGGCGTTCGTGGGGTGTCATGTTGATGATGCCGGTGACGTCGCCTTGCATCACGACGTTGTACCCTTCGGGAGCGACCCCAGCCTGGGCGAGGAGGTCCTGGACGTCCGAGAGGTTCACCGACCGACCGTTGAGGTAGTAGTAGCTGTAGTAGTTCTCGTCGGTGCGTTTCACCCGTCGCCTGATGTCGATGGTGTCGATGTCGCCGATCTTCTCGGTGCCGGCGGCGTTGACGACCTGGCTCCGTTGGAGGGTCCGGTCCTCGTTGTTCAACACCACCTCCACGCTGGCCTCCCGGGGGCCGGCGTCGTCGACGTCGTCGGCGTCGGCGTAGCCCGGCGTATAGATCAGATCGGTGAGTTTCTGGGCGCGCATGCCGCGGGTCCGTGCCAGTCCGAGCGCGAAGAGGATGGCGTCGATGATGTTCGACTTGCCGGAGCCGTTCGGCCCGCTGATCGTGGTGAAGTCCTCGTAGAAGGGGATGCGGGTCGGCCGTCCGAAGCTCTTGAAGTCGTCCAGGACGATCTCCTCGATGTGCATCCCTTCGACGCTCCTACGCCACGATGATGTCGTCGGCGTCTTCGGCGTCGTCGGCACTCTCCTCGTCCGACTCGGTGGCGGGGTCGGCGTCGTCGGCGAGGTCCTCGGGCTCCGGGACGTCGGAACGTGGTGCGGGGGTGTCCTGGACGTCGGTCACGTCTTCGACGTGGCGGAGGCGCTCGCCGAGGTCGACGAGCTCCTCGGTGAGACCGCGGACTGTCGCTTCTAGTTCGTCAATCCGTTGTTCGAGCTCCTGCTCGCGGTCGGCGTCCATGGATTGTCTAGCTACGCGGGGTTCATATAAGCCTGTGTCAGACGCACGTCTGTCGTCGGGGACCAGTGACCTGATTTCGAACATCGACGATCGCAGGGGTGCCACAGTCAGCCCGCATCGCCGGTGGTGTGCCAGGTTTCAGCGGCGTCGGCCAGCGTCGTGGCGACCTCAGCCTGGAGTGTCGTCCAGGCGGGTGTCAGATCCGGGCCGGCAGTCTGGATTGCTCTGAGGGTCTCCGGGGTGAGGAGTCCGCACAAGCGACCGATGCCGGTGACCGGGTCGCCGCTGGCGATGTGGCCAAGGCGGTGCCGTCCGTGGTACAGACGAGAGTGGTCTCGGGGTCGATGTCGCCGAGCGCGACGGTCGGTGGCTCGTGCCGGAGTCGATTTCGGAGAGTATCGTAATGCCGGGCGAGGAGTGCCGCCATCGTCCGGAGGTGGTGGCCCCGTCGGATAGTGGTACTGCCTGACGTGGTCCCATCGTCCACGGGTGGGTCCGTCAAGATTAAGCGGCGCTCCCGGTAACCGAGGGCTAATGAGTACGCGGGCGACCCAGACCGAGCACGCGGTCGTCATCGGGTTGGAGGTCCACGTCCAACTCGAGACGGACACCAAACTGTTCTGTGGGTGTTCGACCGAACCGAGTGACACCCCGAACACGCGGACGTGCCCGGTGTGTCTCGGACTCCCGGGGGCGTTGCCCGTGGTCAACGAGGCGGCCGTCGAGGCCGCGGTGAAACTGGGGAAGGCCCTCGATGCCGACATCCCCGAACGCACGACGTTCCACCGGAAGAACTACTTCTACCCGGATCTGCCGAAGGGCTTCCAGCTCACCCAGTACGATGCGCCGCTGTGCGAGGACGGCGTCCTCGAGTTCGACATCGACGGCGAGCGGCGGTCCGTCGGGATCCAGCGCGCTCACCTCGAGGAGGACCCTGGAAGTCTCCGCCACGTCGGTGGCTCCATCGACTCGGCGGACTACACCCTCATCGACTACAACCGGGCTGGGACCCCGTTGATGGAGGTGGTGACCGCACCGGACTTCCGGTCCCCACAAGAGACACGTCGATTCCTCGCGAAACTCGAGGAGGTCCTCGAGTACCTGGGTATCTACGACCGCGAGCGGGACGGGTCGCTCCGCGTCGATGCGAACGTCTCGCTGGTGCCGGCCGACGCCGTCACCGGGCGGTCGGTGTCGGAGGCGGCCCTGGAGGCCGCCAACCGCACGGAGGTGAAGAACATCTCCAGTCACAAGGGCGCCGAGACGGCATTGGCCTACGAAGTCACCAGACAGCGGAACGCACTCCAGCGCGGCGCCGCCGTCGAGCGGGAGACCCGTCACTGGGACGAAGCCCGCGGGGTGACCGTCTCGATGCGGCGCAAGGAGGCCGAGGCGGACTATCGCTACTTCCGGGAGGCCGACCTCCCGCCACTAGAGGTCCAGGACTGGCGAGACCGCATCCCGATCCCGGAGCTCCCGGACGCCAGGCGGGAGCGGTTCCAGGCCGAGTACGGGCTCGGAGCGGAGGCAGCCGATAAGCTCACCTCGACCAAGCAGGTCGCGGATTTCTACGAGCGGGTGGCCGACCGGTTTGACCCGGACCTGGCGGCGTCCTGGGTCGCGGATACGTTGCTCGGGGAGTTGAACTACCGGGATATGGCGATCACGGACGTCGAAGACCGGCTCGAGGAGTTCATGCGGGTGCTATCGATGGTGGCCGACGACGAGATCACGGCGAAAAACGCCGAGGAGGTGGTGTTGCGACGGATGCTCGACGACGGACTCGACCCGGAGACGGTCGTCGAGGACGAGGGTCTGG
This sequence comes from Halobacteriaceae archaeon, assembly GCA_042216925.1. Classification (GTDB taxonomy): domain Archaea; phylum Halobacteriota; class Halobacteria; order Halobacteriales; family Halobacteriaceae; genus JBDGTJ01. The sequence goes on along the minus strand of JBDGTJ010000007.1, from coordinate 15,920 downwards.
GGAAGACCACGGGAGGCGCGGTCGAGGCAGCCGTCGAGGCCGCCATCGAGAACAATCCAGACGCGGTCGCCGACTACCATGCCGGGGAGGCGGGGGCGTTGAACTACCTCGTCGGCCAGGTGATGCAACAGACCGGCGGGTCGGCCGATCCCGAAACCGTCAATGAACTGCTCCGCGACGCCCTCGCGGACGAGTAGGCGGGCACGCGCCTGACGCCCGCGCTGTCCGGCGGTTTCACCGCGAAAGGTTTACCTATGGAGGGTGGCGTACACGTCGGTCAGTGGAACTCATCGTCACCGAGAAGGACAATGTGGCCCGCCGCATCGCGGACATCCTCGCGGAGGGCAGTGTCAGCGTCGACACGCAGAACGGTGTGAACGTCTATCGTTGGGACGACAAGCGGTGTATCGGGTTGTCCGGCCACGTCGTGGAGATCGACTTCCCCACGGAGTACCGGAACTGGCGGGACGTCGAACCGGCGGAACTCGTCCACGCGGACGTCGAGACCGAGACGACCCGTGAGGACATCGTCGCCGTGCTCCAATCCCTGGCCGCAGACGCCGATCGGGTCGCCATCGCGACCGACTACGACCGCGAAGGCGAACTCATCGGGAAGGAGGCCCTCGATCTCATCCAGGCGGTCGCACCCGAGGCGCCGGTCGACCGCGTCCGGTTCTCCTCGATCACCGAGGGCGATGTCCGGGACGCGTTCGCGAACCGGGACGACCTCGACCGGGACCTCGCGGCGGCGGGAGAGGCCAGACAGATCATCGACCTCGTCTGGGGTGCGGCCCTCACCCGGTTTCTGTCCTTGACCGCGGGGCAACGCGGGGAGGATTTCATCAGTGTCGGACGGGTCCAGTCCCCGACGCTGAAACTCATCGTCGACCGAGAACGGGAGATCCGCGCGTTCGAACCCGAGACCTACTGGGAGGTGTTCGCCGACCTCGGCACCAACGGAGAGCAGTTCCGGACCCAGTACGTCTACGAGGACGAGGACGGCCGGCAGGCCGAACGGGTCTGGGTGGCCGACGACGCCAGTGCTGTCGAGACGACCCTCCGGGATGCCTCATCTGCCCAGGTCACCAGTGTCGACCGACGCACGCGGACGGATGCCCCGCCAACGCCGTTCGACACCACGGCGTTCATCGGGGCGGCCGGGTCGCTTGGCTACTCCGCGAGTCGGGCAATGGACATCGCCGAGAGCCTCTACACCGCGGGGTACATCACCTATCCACGCACCGACAACACGGTCTATCCCGACGATGTCGACCTCGGAGACCTGTTGGCTGCGCTGTCGGCGGGTCCGTTCGGCGAGGACGCGGACCGCGTCGCAGACGGGGACCTGGAACCCACGGCAGGTGAGGAGGAGACGACCGACCACCCGCCCATCCATCCGACGACCGACCTCCCTGACCGCGCGGACCTCTCCGACGACGAGTGGGAGGTCTACGAACTCGTCGTCCGGCGGTTCTATGCGACGTTGGCCGAACCCGCCGTGTGGGAACACCTCCGGGTGGAGGCGACCGTCGAGGACTACCGCCTGAAGGCCAACGGCAAACGGTTGCTCGACCCCGGCTACCACGCGGTGTATCCCTACATCGACGCCGCCGAGACCCACGTCCCCGACGTCCAAGAGGGTCAAACCCTCCGCATCGCAGCCGTCGACCGCGAGGAAAAAGAGACCCAGCCCCCGCGGCGGTACGGGGAATCCAGGCTCATCGAAACGATGGCCGACCTCGGCCTCGGGACGAAGAGCACCCGCCACAACACGATCGAGAAACTGTACGACCGCGGATACCTAGAGGGCGACCCACCGCGGCCGACAGAACTGGCGATGGCGGTGGTATCGGCCGCCGAGGAGTACGCCGACCTCGTCACCAGCGAGGAGATGACGCGTGAACTCGAAGAGGACATGACCGCCATCGCCGAAGGTCGAGCCACCCTCGAGGAGGTCACCGCCGAGTCCCGGGAACTGCTCGACTGGGTGTTCGCCGAACTGGATGCGTCCCGGGAGGAGCTCGGCGAGTTCCTCCGGGAGGCACTGAAGGCCGACCGGGCGCTGGGCCCGTGCCCGGAGTGTGGGGAGACACTCGTCTTACGGCAGGCCGGGGATGGCTCGCACTTCGTCGGGTGCGATGGATTCCCCGACTGCCGGTATACGCTCCCCCTCCCCGGTGGCGGCAAGCCCGTGTTGGTCGAGGACCGCTGTCCCGACCACGATTTGAAACACGTGAAGATCCTCGACGGGCGGAACACGTTCGTCCATGGCTGTCCCCGGTGCCAGGTCGAAACCGCAAACGAGACCGAGGACCGGGTGATCGGGGCCTGTCCGGTCTGCGGGGACGACCACGGTGGGGAGCTGGCGATCAAGCGGTTACAGACTGGGAACCGGTTGGTGGGGTGTACGCGGTACCCCGACTGTGAGTACTCGTTGCCCTTACCCCGGAACGGTGACATCGAGGTCACCGACGACCGGTGTCCCGACCACGACCTTCCGGAACTCGTCGTCCACGACGGTGAGGAACCCTGGGAGCTTGGGTGTCCGATCTGTAACTACGAGGAGTACCAGCAACGACAGGCCCAGCAGAACGTCACCGCCGTCGATGGGATCGGGGAGGCGACCGCAGAGAAGTTGGCGACGGTCGGCATCGAGAGCGTCGGAGACCTCCGGGGTGTCGAACCCGAGGCCGTGGCCGAGGACATCGAGGGTGTCAGCGCCGATCGGTTGCGGGAGTTCAAAGAACGCGCTGCCAGTTGAGAGGCGGGGGAGCGCTTAAGCGCGTGTCCGGCCTAGTGGGAGTGTGCGCCTCGACGACTACATCGAGGGCCTCGAACCGGACGCGGCCGCCGAACGCCGTCGGCTCGCGGAGGCGAAGTCCTACGAGATCATCGACCACCTCGATGACGTCGAAGCCCGGTTCGACTCCGTCGTCCAGGGTGATGCGGTGTTCGGCAGCACCGCGCCCTCGGTGTTCGTCGGCAGATCGAACTATCCACAGGTCCCCGCTGGCATCCTCTCGCCGGTCACCGATCCGGACGCAGCCGATCAGTACGCGACCTCAGGGGAGTGGTACGAACGCGGGTTGAACATCGAGTCGATTCTGCAGTACCGCACCGGGCTCCTGAACGCCCGACGCCAGACAGACGTCACCACCCCGGGTCGGACGGGGTCCGTCCACGACGTCTGGGAGGGGTTCATCGGCGCCCAACGGGAGGTCGCAATCGCCGACCGCCCCGTCGACGTCGAAATCGGGTTGGCAGACACCCCGAACCTCGATGTCGGCGTCGACGACGTCACCACCCCGACGGGGCCCGATGCCACCGCGGAATCCGCGACCGTCACCGAGAACCCTCACGTTCCACCCGCCGTCGAGAAGACCCTCGAAGACGACGAGTGGAACGCCCAAGGAGCGATGACGTACCTCTACCGTCGCGGGTTCGACGTCTACGACATCAACACCATCCTGTCGGCGGGTGCCCTCGGCCGCGGAGAGAACCGGCGACTCGTCCCGACTCGCTGGTCGATCACCGCCGTCGACGACACCGTCGGCCAGTACCTCCGTGGCCAGATTTCGAATCAGCCCTCCATCGATTCGGTGGAGGTATACGTAGAGGAGTACCTCGGGAACCGGTACTGGGTCGTGCTCGGGCCAGGCCGCTGGGAGTTCGAGCTCGTCGAGATGAAAGCACCGGGCAGCGTCTGGAACCCGGACACCACCGGCACCATCTGGATGGGGAGTGCCCACGAGGGGTTCGAGGGCAGGACCGGGTACGTCGAGGAGACCGCCGGTGCCTACTACGCGAGCCGTCTCGGTGTTCTCGAGCACCTCGCCGACCGGGGGCGGCAGGCAAAGGCCCTGGTGTTGCGGGAGGTCTCCGATGAGTATTGGGCACCGGTCGGGGTCTGGCAGGTGCGAGAGAGTGTCCGTGGGGCCTTCGACGACGTCCCTGGAACCGCAGAGACCTTCCACGGTGCGGTACGTCGCATCGTCGAGGAGTTACCGGTGTCCTGGAACCGGTTGCGACGGAAATCGGCACTCGTCAGCGGCGTCCAGGCGGACCTCTCTGCCTACACTGACGGTCCGGCCTGACGGCGGGAGGTTTTTCGCGGTCGCTACCGAAGCCGCGTGTATGTCGTCTGGGACTGCGTCGGCCGGTCGGCTGGCGGCCGTCGTCATCGCGTTCGTCATCGGGGTGACCGGGTTCGTCGTCGGGTTCGGGGTGGCGATCGTCTTCGGGTTCATCGCCACCGCCGCGGCGATCGAACTCACGGATCTCGGCGTGGTCGCCTTGAGCCTCATCGCCTTACAGGGCATCGGATTCCCGGTGACTGCGTGGGGGTATCTCCAGTGGCGTGATCGGGACTGGTCGTACCTGAACATCCGCGTTCCCACCCTCCGCGAGATCGGGGTGACGGTACTGGGAACCGTCACGGTCCTGGTGTTGGCGTTCACGTTGCTGGCGTTGGTCCAATCGCTCGGAGCCCCCACGGCCGAACGCAGCGACCAGGAGCTATTGACCAACCCCACGGTGTTGCTGGCGTTGATCCCCCTCGGGATTCTCGTCATCGGCCCGGGCGAGGAACTGTTGTTCCGCGGGATCATCCAGACCATGTTGCGTGAGCGGTTCAGCGCACCGACCGCGATCGTCTTGGCGAGTGCGGCGTTCGCCCCCGCACATATCGTCTCCCTGACCGGATCGCCGACGGGATTGGCCATCTCCATCTCCATTCTCTTCGTACCGAGCCTCGTCTTCGGCATCGTCTACGAGTACACCGACAACCTCGTCGTCCCCGCACTGACCCACGGTCTCTACGACGCTGTCCTGTTCGGTCTGGTGTACCTCTCGGTCGTATACGCACCGGAGGGCACCGCTGTGACGGTCCTCCCCTGATCCCTCCTCAGAGGTCGGCGTAGGCCTCGTCGACGAGGCGACCGGTCTCATCGACGATGGCCGCCCACTCATCGCTCTCGGGAGCGATCCCGACCAGGCGGGCGATGCGCATGATCGAGACGTGGTAGACCTCCTGAACCCCGGGTTCGACCTCGCGGACGATGACGTTACACGGGAACAGGCCGCCGATGTCGGGGGTCTCGTCCATCGCGCGGTCGGCGACCGCCGGGTTACACGCTCCCAGGACGTAGTAGGGGTCCCGGTCGGCGTCGACCTTCTCGTTCAACAACTCGCTCGGAGAGAACTCGACGGGGATGCCGAATCCGGCAGCCGTGAAGACCGAGCGAACGTGTTCGATCGCCGGTTGGTGATCCATCTCGAGGGTGGCCCGATGTTCGCCGATGTCCGAACCCGTGACCTGTGTTGGATCGATCGGAAGCATACCCGTTGCTGGCGCGGGGCGCAGAAAAAGGGCGCGACCGTCACTCCTCCGTGTCGCCGGTGGGGACGGGCCCCACCCCGACGACGCTCCGGACCGCGTCCTCGAACTCCTGGCGGGTCTCGAAGTACACGAGGTCAGTGGCGGCGATGACCTCGTCAAGCTCCTGTGGCCCGTCCGGTGTACGGATGGTGATGTCGCCGACGCGGTCCTGAAGGTCCGAGGCGGCCATCCCCCAGGTGAGCCGGGAAGTCACCCGGGCAAGCGGGATACCCTCAACGACGGCAGAGTCACCCAGGGTGACGGCGGGTTCCGCGTCGGCATCCTCGTCGTCGCTCATACCGCGGGATTTCCGTGGCCGAGGATTAGACCTTACGGTCGACCGTCGTCAGCCCTCTGTCACACGTAGGTTTTTCCACGATGGGTCCCAGCACTCCACTATGACTAGCCTCTCGGAGGCGTACGAGCGCCAGACCGCCGAAGTGAGTCGGCGGCGGCTGTTGCTCGGGACCGGGCTGTTCGCCGTCGGCGCGCTTCTCTTGATCGCGGGGATTTTGACGGCGACCACGACGATCGCCACCGGCGCCGGCCTCACGGTATTCGGCGCTCGGGAACTCGCTGGCGTCCTCGCGGGACTCGGCCTCCCCGCCGTCCTCGTCGGCGTGTTCACCGTGTTACCGGCGAGCCGTGTCCAGCGAGCGACCGCGGCCGTCGGCGCCGGCGTCGCCGTCGCCGGCGTCGCCCTGTTCCGGTTCACGTACCCGGACCGATGGTACGCCGGGGCCCAGGGCATCCCGTCGACGCTCACCCTCACCACCACGATCGTCTACTTCGCCGGGGCGGTCCTCACTTTCTGGACGTTGTTCGCGGCGGTGGCGACGTTCAAGCGGCGGAACGACCCCGGGGGCACCGTGACGTTGACAGTCACCCGCGGCGGTGAAACCCAAACCGTCGAGGTCGCCGCCGAGGATGCCGCGGCCGCCCGCGAAGCGTTCACCGGGAGTGGCGGGGTGGGGGTTGTCGGCACCCAACAGGAGACGGTCCCGACCCAGACGGGGCCCGGCGCCAGCGCCAGTGATGGTGGCACGACCACCCGTGACATCAGTTCGCCCAACGACGATGCCGAGGTGATGCACCCCCCGAAGGACCCGGCCGACGTGACAGATCGGTACTGTGGTAACTGCACGCACTTCGAGTACGTCCGCACCGATGCGGGCATCCAGCCATACTGTGAGTTCCACGACGAGTTGATGGACGACATGGAAGCCTGCCAGGAGTGGACGCCCACCGCGGACGCCGACTAATCCATCGGGAGTTCTCGGAGACGGTCCGCGACGTCATCCCAGTGACTTCCCTGCCAGTACCGCTGCCCACACGCACGGCATGCCCAGACAGGTGTCGTCCCTGGGTCCGGCTCGTCGGCGGGGGTCGACGTGTCCGGTGTCACCCGTTCGAGGCGGCCGTTACACCGCGAACACCGGGTCGGGGTCGACAACGACAGGTCGACTCCCGCCGCCACGAGTTCGTTGAGTTGCCCGTCGATATCCGTCGATGACAGGCAGATCGCGTCATCGACCCGCGTCGCCAACGCCCGGTCACGTGTCACCAGGACCCGCCCGGTGTCACGGGCGATGGCTGCGACCGCCTCGTCGGCCTCCGCGTCCTCCTCGAGGACGTAGACGGTATCGTACCCACACATCCGGAGGTACGTCGCTAACCGTCCGAGCATCGCGTCACAGACGATCCGCGTATCCGCGGGGGTCATCGCCCGTGATTCCGCCGTCCGTCCCCGCCGCTGTCTCGGCCCAACGCGCGGTCAAGAAACGACAGCCACCGTCGGCGGTCCGCCGTCTCGTTGGCGGTGACCTCCGCCTCGAGGTCGGTCGCGTCTAAGGACTCCAGTTCGGTGAGGGCGCGGTCGATCCCGATGACCTCCTCGGCGAGGCGTTCGCCCGTCTCCTCTGACACCGTGCCTGCCTCGATCTGGTCGACCCGGCGTTGCTTGGCGCGGCGTAACCGGCGTTTGACCGCGTCGACGGTCTCCTGGCGCTCCGGTGAGACACGTTCCTGGCGCTTGGTCTCGAAGACGAACGCCTGTAGTTCGAATGTGTCCCCGTCGAGTTCGATGGTGTCCGGGATCGACGCACCGATCGTCGACCCCGCCCGTTCGATGCGCTCAAGGAGGCGTTTCCGGTCGTACTCCCGCACACTCGATCATAGGGTGGGCCGACGAAAAATGTTCGTCGATGCCAAGTCCACATCCCAAAACGCTTTGGTTGGGCCGCCAAACGACGGGCGATGGCAAGGTGTGACCGGTGTGGGGAGGAGGAACCGATGCCCTATCGGTGTCGGCTCTGTGGCGGGACCTACTGTGCCGACCACCGATTACCCGAGAACCACGACTGTCCGGGGTTAGAGAGTTGGAACGATCCGGGCGGTGTCTTCGACAGCGGCTTCGACGACTCCGTCGACCAGTCAGCGTCCTCCTGGATCCCATCGGCGGTGCGTCCGAGTGGGTTCGGGGTGTGGCGGTATCTCCGCGGGAACATGACCTACGCGTTCCTGGCGGCGATGTGGTTGACGTTCTTCGCACAGTTCGCGATCGTCCCCGCCCTCGGGTACGGGCCCGAGTCGGCGTTGTGGCGGGCGATCTTCGTGTTGTCGCCTCGTCACCCTGAGTACGTGTGGACGTGGGTGACGTCGATCTTCGCTCACGGTGGGATCTTCCACATCGCGGTGAACTCGATCGTCATCTACTTCTTCGGCCGGTTGGCCGAACAGTACCTCGGGTCGAAACGGTTCACGGGCCTGTTCCTCGTGAGCGGGGTGCTGGCGGGACTGGGACAGGTGATGGTCCAGTTGCTCCAGTCGGGAGCCGTCGTCGGCGGGGTCGTCGGCGCAAGCGGCGCCGGACTGGCCATCATGGGCGTCCTCACCGTCTTGAACCCGGGGCTTCGGGTGTACCTGTATTTCATCCTCCCGATGCCGCTGTGGTTGCTCACGATCGGGTATGCGGTGTTCACCGTGTTCAACATCTATCAGGGGGGCGCCGGCGCCGGTGGTGTCGCCCAAGTCGCCCACCTCATCGGGTTGGCCGTCGGACTCGCCTTCGGGGAGTACGTCAAAGACGAGGTCCGATCGCCGAGTTCGATGCGGTTCGGCGGCCGTCGAGGCGGGCCGGGCGGGGGGCGCGGCCCGTTCTAGGATGGATGTCCACGCGCCCGAGTTGTACCCCGATCCCGACATGGAGCGGGCAGCGATGGAAGCCCAGCAGCGTGCGGTCGCGAGCACCGCGGTGTTCGTCGACGACGGCGCCGTCGACCCGACCACCGTGGCGATCGGGGATGCCGAGACCGACGGCGTCGTGGTCGGCGTCGACCAGGCGTTCCGCGGGGAGGAGGCTCTGAGTGCTGCGGTCGCGATCCGTGACGGCACGGTCATCGAGGAGGTCGTCGGGCGGGCGCCGGTGTCGGTGCCGTACATCCCCGGGTTGCTCTCCTACCGCGAGGCGGGCGCGATCATCGATGCCCTACAGCACCTCTCGGCGACCCCCGACGTCGTCCTCTTCGACGGGAGCGGCCGGATCCACTATCGCCAGGCCGGGATCGCCACCCACGTCGGCGTCCTCTTCGACGTCCCCTCGGTCGGAGTGACAAAAAATCTCCTCTGTGGGACGCTTCGAGAGTCGGTGACCGATCCGCTCTCCACGGGCACGCAGATCCCGATCGAGGCCGACGACCAGGTCGAACCCATCGCCACGGACGATCCCGACTGGCCCGTCATCGGGGCCGCCTACCAGTCCCGACAGTTCGCCGATTCGAGCAGTCGCCACGTCAACCCGATCTACGTGAGTCCCGGCCACCGCGTCGACCTCGCCACCGCCCTCGACGTCGTCGCCGCAACGGGTGCGGGGTACAAACTCCCCGAGCCCATCCGCCGAGCCGACGCCGCCGCCGACCGTGCCTAACGGTGGATTGACACCCTCACCCCACGTTGGCCGAGGTATGGCCGGCACAGACGACACCCCCACCACCGCCACAGATCCGGACAGCGGGAGCACCGTCCTCATCACCGGCGCCTCCTCGGGGATCGGGGAGGCGACCGCCCGCCGATTCCTGGAGGCGGGATGGACCGTGTACGCGACCGCCCGGGATCGAGACGACGTCGAGGACCTCGCGGCCGACGGGTGTCACACCGCCGCCCTGGACGTGACCGATCCGAGACAACCACGGGAGGTCGTCGACCGCATCGTCGACGAGACGGGTCGCCTCGACTGCCTGGTCAACAACGCCGGGTTCGCCCAACGGGGCACCATCGAAGACGTCCCACCACGGAAGGTCCGCCACCAGTTCGACGTGAACCTCTTCGGTCCCCACCGACTGATGCGGGCCGTCCTCCCGCACATGCGGGCCGCCGACGGGGGCGCGATCGTCAACGTCTCGAGTTTCTTCGGACGCATCTCCTCGCCCGGGATGGGGGTCTACGCCGGTTCGAAGGTCGCCCTGGAGGCGTTCAGCGACGCGGTGCGGGCCGAGGTCGCCGACCAGGGCGTCAACGTCGTCATCGTGGAGCCGGGGCCGGTCGAGACGAACTTCGAGTCACGGACCCGCGATCACCTCGAGGACGTCGACCGGTCGGGAGTCTACGCGGACATCTACGAGTTCTACGACGACGCCGGTCGGTTGAGCGACGCGATCGCCACCACGCCGGATGCCGTCGCCGACGTCATCTACAACGCCGCCGAGACCCCGAACCCGTCGGCGCGGTACACGGTGGGGGCCGTCGCCCGGTTGGCGGTGCGGTTCCGGTTCCTCCCGGATCGCTGGCGGGATGGGGTGTACCGGCTGCTCCGTCGGATCGCCTAGTCCAGACAGGTGGCGACCACGTCGATGGCGCCCCGACCCGTCACGCGCTCGGCGAGCAACGGGACGCGATACACGTCGACGTCTCTGAACAGCTCGTAGGCATCCTCGAGGGCGGATTGTTGGACCTGCCAGCGCCGTTGGCAGAACGAACACCCGGACAGGTCGGGGGCGAGGAGGTCCTCCTCGGGGACATCGGCGACGTCGGCCGGGGGTTCCATGACACGGTTGACGACGAGGGTCTGGACCGGGATGCCGACGCGGTCCAGGCGATCGCGAAGGCGGGTCGTCTCCCGGACGGACAGGTCCTCCGGGACCATGACGAGTCGGAAGTCGGTGCGGTCTGGGTCCCGGAGCACGCTGCCCAAGCGGTCGAGCCGGTCCCGCGTGTCGGTGATGTCGAGGTCCTCCCCGTCGCCGAACGGGCCGACCGACGGGACGACGTCGGCAAACCGGTCCCGCAACATGCGGATGCGGCCGAGCAGGGAGTCCAAGGCGTCGGGCAGCTCCAAGAGGCGGAGGGTGTGGCCCGTCGGTGCCGTGTCCACGACGACGCGATCGAACCGGTCGTCGTCGAGGAACCGCAGCAACTGCTGTACGGCGGCCGCCTCGTCGGCACCGGGCATCCCCACGTCGTCCCCACCACTGTCGAGGAGATCGTCCAGGCCGCCCAACGCGAGACTGCCGTCCGCCCCGAACAGGGCGGTGTCCTCCATCGCGGCACCGGGATCGATCTCGACGCCCCACACCGGGGCGTCCTCGAGGAGTGGCGTCGGGTCGGCGGTGATGTCGGTCTCGAAGACATCCGAGAGGCTGTGCGCGGGGTCGGTCGACACCACCAGGGTGGGGGTGTCGGCCCGGCCGCTTGCGACGGCGGTGGCCGCGGCCATCGTCGTCTTCCCGACGCCGCCCTTGCCTCCGTAGAGGATGTACTCCGGTGTGTCGCCCTCACTGAGGTCCGCGACGGCCTCGACCTCGAGGTCGTCCATGGGTCCCGTATCGGGTGGAGGCACGTGTACCCGTCGGTCCGGTGGCTCAGAGGTGCTTGGTCAGCCGGTCGGCGGCCTCGGTGACCTGTGGCGTGACGAGGGCGAACCGGACCCAGTCCGCCCGCGCGGTTCCGAACGCGTCCCCGGGCATCCCGGCGACACCGGTCTCGTCGATCAACCGTTTCACCGAGTTCATCGTCCCATCGACGCCGGGGAGCCGGGCCATGACGTAGAAGGCGCCCTCGGGTCGCGAGTACTCGGCCCCGGCATCGTCCAAGGCGTCGGTGAACGCATCGATGCGTTCCTCGAGCATCGTCCGGGTCTGGGTGTAGTAGGTGGGACCGGTCTCGGTCAAGGCGGCGTGGACTGCTGCTTGGGCCGGGCGGCTCCCGGCGACGTTGGTGAGCATATGCCGAGTCTTGACCGCGTCGACGTCCGCGTCCGGGAAGATGCCGTACCCGACCCGGAACCCGGTGATCGCCATCGACTTCGAGAAGGATGTCGTGACGATGCGGTCTGTGGCGTCGATGGACAACGCACTGGTGAACCGACCCGAGTAGTCGAAGTGGTCGTAGGTCTCGTCGCTGATGAGGACCGCGTCGTTGGCGGCGGCCAGATCGCCGAGGGCCGCCATGGTCGCCGCCTCGTAGACGGCGCCGGTTGGGTTGTTCGGGGTGTTGACGATGATCGCGGCCGTATCGGCTGAGACGACGTCGGCGACGTCGTCGGGGTCGAGATGACCGTCGTCGTCGACGGGCACGAATACCTGGTCCCCGCCGAGCATCGAGACCCGTCCCGGGTAGTAGGGGTAGACGGGATCGGTCATGACGACCTCAGTCCCCCGTCCTCGTTCGAGTGCGCGAGCGGTCGCGAGGTAGTTCGCTTCACCAGCGCCGTTGGTGACGACGACGTTGTCGCGGTCGACGTTCCGACGGTCGGCGATCGTCTCCCGTAACCCCCGCACCCCGGCCGACGCGGGGTACTGGAAGTCGGTGGCGTCGGCGTCGGCGTATGCGTGTAATCCTTCGCGGAGCGCCGTCGGCGGGTCCCAGTCCGGGTTCCCGCTCACCATGTCGATGGTGGCCCGGTCGACGCGGGCTGCGTACCGCAACACCTCGAAGAAGGCGGGTTCGTCGTACTCCATGACCGACCAAGGACACGCGGTCAGGAGTGCCTTACGGGGATTCGAGGCGAACACCTCCCGCGTGACCGCGGGGTGGATGGCAAGGCGTGGTGGTTCGTTGATGGATGGCTGGAATGTACTTCGAGAAGGTCGCAGTCTTCGGAGCTGTGAACCAGCAGGAACATGTCATCGAACTGGGGGTGTTGGTCGGAGTCCCGGCCCTCGTCCGAACCCCTATCGTCCCCCAGTCGATGGGCATCTGACCGCCCCACGGCACTGCTTCAGTAGACTGCGGCGTCCTCGAAAGCCCCATCGTAGGCGACGTGACGAGGGTGGGTGGGTTCCATGCCGGAGAGGAGCACGCGGTCGATCTTCTGCCATGAGTTCTCCCAGGCGAGATGCCCGAACTCCGCCAGGCACCGGAGTCGGTGCCCGGCCCCTCGTCGGTGGGCGACCGTGCGATCGGCGCCCGCCTGTAGGGCCTCGACGAGGGCGGTCTCGCTGTCGATGTCGCGGTCGAAGGTGGTCCAGACCTCCCCGACGGTGCCGGGGAGATGGGCGTAACTGGAGCCGAACGCGGGGACGTCGAGGTCCGCGACCAGGTCGGCGGCGCGGTCGTTGTGGTGGGCGAGGTGTTTCGGGTTGTAGGTCTCGACGGCGTGGATGCGGTCGACGTTGGCGGCTATCCGATCGCGGTCGAGGCTCACCGTGAGAAAGGTCGGGTGTGGGACGAGGACGGCGGCGTCTTGGGCGGTCAAGGCCTCGAAGGCACTCGGGAGGTCGATGAAGTCCGGGACCGGGTCGGTCACGCCGACGCCGAGGAGGTGGCGGCGGTCGTTCCAGGGACCGGTGAACACCTCGCGACCGGGGACGACGAGGAGGTCCGCGGAGGAGTAGGTGGCGGCGGTCTCCCGGATGTCCGGCACCCGTTGGAAGTGCGGGGCGTACACGAGCACGTCGATCCCGCGGGCCTTGGCGCGGTCGACGACGGCGTCGTCCAACACTTTCACGTGGAGGTCGACCCGGGTCCTCGGCACGGTCCGAAGTAGCCGACCGACGGCATAGGGTCTTGTGGTTTCGTCGTGGTGGGGGTGACCCCCCCGGTGGGGCGTCGCTGGCTTGCGTTCGGCGGCGGAACATTTATTCGAGCGGTCACGTAGGGCTACGTATATGCCCGGGTGGGAGTGTGGAATCGGGCGGTGCGGGCAGACCTACGCCGACCTGGAGTCACTGTTAGCCCATCAGGTCGGCGAGCACGAACACGTCGAGTGTTCGATCTGTGGCACCGTCGTCCCCGACGGATACTTCGCGATCCATCACGCCGTCGAGGAACACACTCGTGCAGAGTACGCGCGGTACTACGACGCTGATTCGGACGACATCCGGTTGCGCGAGTCCCTCAAAGAGGATGTGGAGGACCTCGTCGACGTCCCGGCCCTCCGGGAACGCCTCGAAGAGGAGCCCAACCGCTCCTCGGAGGGGACGCGGGGCCAAAGCTGACCGCGTTGGGAGCGGTCGCGAGCAACGCGCTCAAACGTGGCGCGGCCCTATCGGGCGATGATGGATCACGTCCTGGTGCGGTACGCGGAGATCGGGACGAAATCTCGGGGCGTCGAACTCGAGATGCTGTCCCGACTGCGTGACCGCGTCGCCGAACGCCTTGCGGGGACCGACGCGACGGGGACGGTCACGCTCGTGCGTGGCCGCATCCTCGTCGAGACCCCGGTCCCGGCCCGCGTCGCCCAGCTCGTGGCGCCACTCCCCGGGGTGGCATCGACATCTCCAGCTGTCCGGACCGAGCCGACCGTGAAGGCGATCGCGGGCACAGCAACCGAGGTCGACGTCGGGGCGACCTTCGGCGTCGACACCAACATCGGCGGAACCGTCTCGGTCTCGAGTCACCGGGTCAACGAGGTGGTGGGCGCCGAGATCGAGGCGGCGAGCGACGCAACCGTCGACTTGGACGCTCCGGAGACCTGGGTCGAGGTCGACGTCCGCGAGGCGGGTGCGTTCGTGTTCACCACCCGGTACGAGGGGCCTGGGGGCTTCCCGGTGGGTTCCCAGGCGCCGGTGGCGGCATTGATCAGTGGCGGCATCGATTCGCCGGTCGCGGCCTACGAGGCGATGACGCGGGGCAGTCCCGTCGTTCCGGTGTACGCGTACAATCGCCCGTATGCGGCCGGGGATCACCTCGCCCGGTTCGAGACGATCCTCGACCGGTTGCAGCGGTTCCACCCGGCCGGTGACTGGGGGTACTACCGGATCGACATGGAGCCGGTCAACGAGGCCCTCTCCGAGGTCGACACGGGGCGGATGCTGTTACAGCGCGCCGTCATGCTCCGGGCTGCCGCGCACGTCGCCGAGGAGGCGGGGCTTGCCGGCGTGGTCACCGGGGAGTCCATCGGGCAGAAGTCCTCTCAGACCGCTGCGAACCTCGCGATCACCAGTGCGACCGTCGATCTGCCGGTCCACCGCCCGCTGCTCACGCAGACCAAGGCCGAGATCACCGATCGCGCCCGGACGATCGACACCTTCGAGGTGGCGACCGTCGACTCGGCGTGTCGCAGCATCGCGCCGGAGAACCCGGCGACCGCCCTCGCTCAGGACCGGTTCGAGGAGCTGGCTGCAGCCGTCGATCTGGATGCGCTTACCGAGGAGGCGATCGCGGGAATCGAGTTCGTCGACCGGTGACGATCGACGGGAGCGCCATGACCCACAGATCCGCCCGTGGTCACCGTTCCTCGCTGTCCAGCACCCGGATCTGGTCACCACGCACCGTCACCGGAATCGGCACTGTGGCCTCGTAGAGTTCGACGGTGACCTGGTCTTTGCTTTCGTCGATGCGTTGGACCTGGGCCTTCTCCCCTTTGAACGGCCCAGCGACGAGTTCCACGATGTCGCCTTCGGCGATACCCTCGACGTCCGGTTTCGGACTGAGGAAATGTTCGACTTCGGCGATGTCGGACTCCCCCGGGACGATCGATCGGGCGTGGGGGATCTCGTCCATCACCCGTTCGATCACCGCCATGTCCTCGGCTTCGACCATCACGTAACTGGTCAGTGATTCGGGTGCCAACACCGCGTGGATCTTCGGCTCTTCGCGACTGGCGATCATGTCAGCGACAGTTCGTTCCTGACTCGCCGTGGTCTTGACGGCGTACATCCCCATCTCAGGCGCCTCCGGGGACCAACCCCATCACGAGGAAGATCAGGAACCCGAGCAACCCGACGACGAGGATGCCGGCACCCGCAACCTTTGCGATCTGGGAGAACTCATCCCAGGACGGGGTGCTGGCGAGTTTCAACACCCGCACGTACGCAGACAGCTCGAGGGGTACGTCCATGCCCAGGATTCCCCGGTCCTGACCCTTCTATCCATCGGTTGCAACCCACCGGGGAGAACGAGACGCTGTGGTTATTCGACGTAGTCGATGTCCTGCATCCGGGTGGCGGCTTCTTCCTCTTCGGCTTCCGTGCGCCCGTAGATCTGTGGTGAGTCGACGCCGGTGACCACGATCATGGTCCGCATCTCGCCGTCGAGGTCTTCGTCGATGCTGGTCCCCCAGATGATGCGGGCGTCGGGGTCGATGCGGTCGTAGATCTCCTCGACG
>JBDGTJ010000005.1:0-63007 GCA_042216925.1 Halobacteriaceae archaeon | reverse complement strand
GATATGGATACGGAATCACAGCGAGCCATCGCTGTGTGGGCCGTTTTCGTGGTTCCATTCGTGATTTTCGGTGGCTTTCTGTATATACGCGACCAGCTCACGCTCGGGTTCATCGGGTTGTACTGGTTTCCACCAATCGCCCTCACGATGATCGGAACGATCCCGCCACCGTGGGACCCACTCAGGAACTAAGCGGCCTGGCTCACGTTGCTGACTGGTGTACACACCTCACGCCTGTGCGCTTGCGCCCGCTCGCCCGCTCCGGAGTCGCCACCATTTGACTCCGGTCGCGACACCGGCACAGAATAGCCCCACAGCGAGGGCCACAACTCCGTTCTCGACAACACCTGTGAAAGCGGTCGCTACCTGTGACAGACTGAACGCAAGCGAGAGCACTACGACGGTTATCGTCATGTAGAACCACTCCCGTGAACGGGCGCCCTGTCTGTACTGATACAGGCCAATACCGAGCACAGCCAGCCAGCCGATCGTCAGCGCTCCACCGAGAATCACATTCCCATCCACCGCACCGAATACGTCGGGGACAACCATACCGGGTATTCGCCGACGGGAACAAAAAACGGCGACGGTCTGTTTCTGGTTCAGAAACAGGACACATCGATCGCGTAGCCTTCGTCGTTCAGCCGGACGGCTTGCTGGCACTGGCAACGATCCGGAGTGTCGTGGCACTATCGGTTTCACAGCTGGCGCGCTCGCTCGAAGCGGCATCGATACACTGCGATCCGAGCTTCGGACGGGTATCGACACCTGATTCGACGACCCAAGGTGTCACCCCGTGCATTTAGAGAAGCATGAATGCTCGATACGCGCGCTGAATTCAGCAAGCGTCGAGATAATTTGTCCGTCTCTTGTTAGAAATTGGCTGCTGAACTTAGAGAGTATTCATCACGGGCTTACCACAATAGCAGGATGAATTCCGATCGCGGAGCTGACAATCGAGCTTCTATTCCTCAAAGGATCCGAGTCAGTTCGTGAATCCTTTCTGCGACCGCAGCCATGATTGATTCGTCGACCGCCGCAACACGCTTGGTAATCTCTTGATGGGGAAAGACGTGAAGCGACCACGGACTCACGTAACTCGGATACGTTTTCAGTTCGCCCTCGGCGAGTGAATCCGCCGTTAGTTCGACTGCCGTTTCCCGCTCGGTCGACGTGATGACCGCAACCGTATACCGGTCGCCGAAGAACGGCCGATTTCGGTTCGAGACGACGAGATACGGCCTCACCCCGCTTTTGAACGTCGCTGGCGCGAGGACGACACTACCCTGTGCGTAAGCCATCCTACGCGTTCTCTCCCAAATCCGGCACGTCGTCAGTCCACTCGTCCTCGCCGCCGTAGGCGTCGTCACCGTACTCGGTCTCGATTTGCTGGAGACTCACAAAATTCGCGATCCGGGAGGCCGCAACGTCATCCGTAACCGCCCAATAGGAATCGATCTTCCGAACGAGGCCCTTTTCTTGAAGCCGAGAGAGTGTCTTGTGAACGCTGGAATGGGGGACGTCAGTCAGGTCTGCCAGCTCCTTCGGACTGAACCCCATGTCGGGATGGTCGAGCAACACGGTGAGCAGTTCGTGGGCGTTCGTGCCGGGTTTGATCAGCGGAGTCTCCTCTCCACCGGAATCGATTCTGATTGGCATTGTGTCTTTCTATGTCAGTTTCTATCTGGATACGTCATAAAGTTTGGTATCGTCAGAATTTGCTCGTGGCCTATCACCTCGACAAGATACCTACAATCAAGATCCAGTCTGACATCCTCTCGGTAACCAACGGCAATTCGAAATCTATATCGATACATCTGTATTCGTGTCCTCGCTGAACAAGCAGTGTCCAATATGCGCCCTGTATCTATCACGTCAGTTTTGACAGCTCCCGAGTACATCTTTCAGTATCTGATGAATATCGATAACCTGTTTCCCGAGTGCTTTCCCACGTCACATCCACCGAGCTGACAACTCGCTCCTACGCTGGCGGTGGATTCAAGAGACCCGATTCAAACGGACCGCCAGCTGGCAAGAAAAATGAGAGTCCCGCCGAGGAGTCCTGCTAGTCCAGCTCCGATGGCCCCGATTAAGATCACGCGCGGGGGTTCCATGGTTGAGACGACACCGAGGAGTCCAGCCATGCCGCCGAAGATACCGATCGTTGGAGCAGGATTAACGTCCCACTCGGAGAGGTCCATCTCACTGCGCAGCATGACTGCCGTGACACCCACCATGGTGACCGCCGCACAGACGGCCAGCCACTGGGTGGCCCTAGCA
This sequence comes from Halobacteriaceae archaeon, assembly GCA_042216925.1. Lineage (GTDB taxonomy): Archaea > Halobacteriota > Halobacteria > Halobacteriales > Halobacteriaceae > JBDGTJ01. The sequence goes on along the minus strand of JBDGTJ010000005.1, from coordinate 60,727 downwards.
AGGCCGGAAGACGCCGGATTCAATAGAGCGTTCCATACGGTTGCAAGACTGAGCAGGAGAGCGATCCCGAACATCCCCCACTGCAACCACCGGAGAAGCTCGTTCTCGTCCATACGACACAAACGCCTCCTTAGAGACTTTACTGGTTCGGTACTGGGTACGACATTGTTGTGGAGAGCCGTTTAGTGATTCTACGCCAGCCGTAAAATCAGGGAACAGATAGTAACGACGTATCTGTAGATACCGCCGTTTCACGCTTGCCTGCTGTGCAAGATATGCGCCATGTATCTCGGAAGCTCTTCGATCATTGGCCCTTGTTTCGTAATACAACTGAGAGATCTCAGACGGTGACGGTCGTCTCGGTCCCGAGGTCAGTGTTGGCCGCCTCGATCGTCGCCTCGACGGTATAGGTCCCCGCGGCTGGGCGCTCCCAGGTCGCGGTCATCGCGAGGCTGTCCCCGGGGTCGATGGTCTCCTCGCGGATGGCCTGGGTGAACATCCGGCCCTCGCTCCACCGCCAGACGGTGGTGTCGTCATCGGTGACGGCGACGTCAGCCAGTTGGCCGGTGGGGAAGGTCAACGTCCGCGGCGTCGCTCCCGTGTTGGTGACCGTCACGGTGAAGGTGACGGTGTCGTCGTCGGGTTCGGCGTCGAGGGTGACCGCCAGCCCCATCGTCGGGGGTCAGGCCCCGTCCTCGACCTCGGAGGTCGTGGCCGACCCGGTGGTGCCGGCGCCGTCGGTGACGGTGCAGGTCACCTCGTAGGTGTGGCCGTCGTTCTCGGCGTGTTTGGCGGTGAGGCCGGTGGTCCCACTGGCAGTGGATCCGCCGACCGAGATACTCGCCGAGTCGACGGTGGCACCGTCAGCGGTGTCGGTGAGGACGAGGTCCACGGTGGCGAGGTCACCATCGCCGTCGCTGACCGTCCATGCCGCGTCGAAGTCGGCGTGGGGACTGCCGCCGCTGTTGTCCTCGGCCAGCGAAAGGCTGTCAACGGTCGGCGCTGTCGTCGTGTCCTCGGTCTCGGTGATGGTCGTCGAGTCACTGGCCGTGGCGCCGCTGTCATCGGAGACGGTCACGGAGACGGTGTAGCTGTTCCCGGAGCCGTCGTCGCCGCTCGCGACGAGTCGCGTCGTCCCGCTGGCGGTGTCGCCGCTGACGCTTTCGGTCGCCGTGTCGTCGGTGGTGCCGGCGGTGTCGTCGGTGAGGGTGAGGTCGACGGACGCGAGGTTCCCGTCGGCGTCGCTCACCGACCAACTGACGTCGAACTCCGCGTCGCCGTCGCTGGTCTCGACCTCGGTGGCCCCGATGCTGTCGACGGTCGGGGCGGTGTTGCCCCCGCCTCCGTCGCCGAGGTCGTCCGAGGAGTCGAATCCGAGGGCGGCGGCTACGTCGAGGAGGCCGTTGCCCTGTTCGTTGGCGGCGAGCCCGATGTCCTCGGCGGAGGCGCCCAGCTGGTCACGGGCCTGGGTGTTCGAGTCACCGTTGTCCATGAGTTGGCCGGCGGCGCCGGCGACGTGTGGCGTCGCCATCGAGGTCCCCGACAACGTCTCGTACCCGCCGCCAGCGTAGGTGGAGTAGATGTTGGTGCCGGGGGCGGCGATCTCGACCTCCGGCCCGGTCGAGGAGTAGCTGGCGAGGCTGTCGTCCTTGTCGGTTGCGCTGACCGCGATCACGGTCTGGTAGGCGGCCGGGTAGCCCACGCAGTCACTGCAGGGGCCGCTGTTCCCCGCGGCACCGACCAACAGGACACCGTTGTCGACGGCGTACTGGCAGGCGTCCTTGACGGTCTGGGACCCCGAGGAGGCCCCGAGACTCATCGAGCCCACGTCGTATCCCTGGTCGGCGACCCACTGGATGCCGGCGGCGACGTCCGAGAAGGACCCGCTCCCGCTGTTGTCAAGGACCTTCACGGCGTGGAGGGTGGCGTTGGTGCTGACGCCGACAACGCCCCGTCCGTTGTCGACGGCGTCCGCGATGCCGGCACAGTGGGTGCCGTGCCCGTTGTCGTCGTCCCACGGTTCGGCGTAGGGACCGCGACTGGAGACGACGGCGTGGCCGGTGCCGAGGTTGTCGACGAGGTCGGGGTGGTCGCTGTCGATGCCGGTGTCGATGATGGCGATATCCCCGCCGGGCGGGTCGTCACCACTGTCTCCCCCGTCGCCACCGTCGTCGCCCCCGGTTTCGCCGTTGGCGTGGGCGACCTCGGCATCGACGCGGTCGACCCCCCACGGCAGCGTCTGGGCGATGGCGTGCATCTCGCCGTTCCGCTCGACGTACCGGACGTCGGCCCGTGCGGAGAGGCCCTCGACGGCCGCGGTGGGCAGCGTCGCGGTGATGGTCTTCTGGCCGCCGCCCCAGTCGAGTTCCCGGTGGACAGCTGTCGCGGCGGTCCGGACGGCGCGTTCGGCGCGGGATCCGGCCGTCCCGATGTTGTACTCGACGCGGTCGGTGGCGGTTGCGGTCCCGGCGACCAACGCGCCGAGGCCGGTGGTGCCGGCCCACGTGAGGACCGCCCGTCTACTCGTGGTAGATTCCAACATGGCCCATGTTGGAATTTGTCACACCAAAGGTCTGGCGGGACATCTCGAAGAACTGACTGGTCGTTAGGCGGTGACCGTGGCCCAGGCCAGGAGGACGGCGACCGCGCCGAGGGCGGTGCTGACGACGGCATGGATCCGTAAGGCGTCCAATCGCGCGTGGGCGGCCTCGTCCTCCTCCCCGATCGCGGCGTGGACCTCGCTGCCCGTCTCACACCGCGGGAGGAAGTCCATCGCGACGTGGAGGAAGATGCCCGCCGCCATCCCGAACACCGCCCCTCGGATCGTCGGCGACAGCGGCGGCACCACCGCCGCCGCAACGAGGGCGGCGACCCCCAACGCACTCGCGGGTACCAAGATCGCGGCGACCGGTTGGCCGCGGCGGCGGAACCGGCGTGCCGCCGCGTACCCCGCAGGCCCCTTGTGGGAGACGATCGCCAGGCCCAGCAACGGGCCGAGTGTGGGCATCGCTTCGTACACCACGCCGATGATGACGCCCGCAGCCAGGGCGTGGGCGGTCAACTCCAGGGCCGTACGGTCGAATGGGAGGTCGTAGTGCAGGATGCGATGGCCGATGGTGTGGCCTCCAAACCCGGCGAGCAATCCCGCCGCGATCCCGAAGCCACCGGCCTCGGCGTGGTGACCGATCGCCTGGGGGACGAGAAAGACCGCCGCACTCGTGATCATCGCCCCGCTCGCCAGGCCATACCCCCACACGAGTCCACGCGGGTGTTCGCCACCGGTCGCGACGCCAAGGCCCGCCGCAGCGGTCATCCCGACGAACGCGACCCACCCGATGCCGACGAGTTTCAACCCGCCATCAGTCCCGGCCACGAGGGACAACACGACCAGGAGGGTGGCACTGGCCACGCCGATCCACGTCGCCCGCGATCTCGACCCGTGCGCCCGGCTGTCGGCGGTCACGGGTCGCGGCGGCTCCGGTGGTCGATGCGTTCACCGTTCACTGCATCGGCGGGGCGGTTGGCGGCCTCCAGGAACAGGTCGGCCGCATCGGCGGGGTCCCGACCGTCCTCGCCGGTCAACGCCGTGGCCACGACGCCCGGGTCGACGACGGCGACGGCCGCCTCCAGTTCCGCGGCGAAGACGGCGGCAACCGTCTCGGCGGCGGCCTTCGAGACCGCGTAGGCGCCCTCCCCGCTCCCGGGCGAGTCGGTGACCGGACAGGTGGGGACCAGTACCCGACTCCCCTCGGCGAGGTGGGGCGTCGCCTCCCGGATGGTCGCGAAGACGCCCCGGACGTTCGTCCGCAACGTGTCGTCGAAGGCCGCGTAGGATTCCGCCACCAACGTCGTCTCTCCCGGCGTCCCGTGGTGGACCGCGGCACACGGGACCAGGACGTCGATGCCGTCGCCCCGCCGTGCGGCGGTCTCGGCCAACCGTTCGAGGTCGTACTCGTCGCGGACGTCCGCGACGACCCCCGAGATCGATCCCGGCCGGTCACCGAGTGTCGCCACCATCTCCTCGAGAGTCTCCCGGTCCCGGTCGCTGGCCAGGACCCGGTCGCCCGCATCGAGGAAGGCCGTCGTCACCGCCCGACCGATGCCGCCGGTGGCCCCCGTCACCACCACTGTGTCCATACCAGGGGTTGGGGCCGAGGCGGCTAAACTCCGGCGAACCACAGACGCCCGACTCGGAACGCTGATGGTGCCCCCGGTCGTCGGGGTGGATGTGTACGACGCCGTCATCTTCGACAACGACGGGGTCATCCTCGAGTTGACCGACCGCACCGTGTTCCGACGGGTGGTCCACGATGCGTTCGCCGCTCACGGGGTCACCGACCCACCGCCCGCCCATCTCGAGGCCCTCCAGTTCGTCGACCACGATCGGGTCGCCGAGACCCTCGACCCCCTGGCCGAGGCCCACGACCTCGATCCGGCCACGTTGTGGGCGACCCGTGACGAACTCGCCGTCGCCGCCCAGGTCACAGCCGCCGCGAACGGCGAGAAACCACCCTACGACGACGTTCACCACCTGGACGACTTCGACGTGCCCCTCGGCGTTGTGAGCAACAACCAACACGACACCGTCACCACGGTCCTCGCCCACCACGGGTTGGCCGACCGGTTCGAGACGATGTACGGGCGCGCCCATAGCCTCGAGGGCCTCCGTCGGAAGAAACCGAACCCCCACTACATCGAGCGGGCCATCGCCGATATCGGTGCCGAGAACCCGTTGTACGTCGGTGACTCGGCGACGGACGTCATCGCCGCCGACAACGCCGGGATCGACGCCGCGTTCATCCGGCGCCCCCACCGACGGGACTATGACCTCCCGGTGACCCCCGACCACGAACTCGAGGGGTTGGGCGACATCCACCCGCTGCTCAACGGCCGCCACTGACCCAAACCCCTTGGGGACCCAACCGGTTTCGGGGGATAACGAGCTTCCGCGCTAACACGTTATCCGGCTCCATGAGGGTCAATACCACTCATTATAAGTTGACCTGGCAGATAGACTGCGCTGTCGATGTCGCGCAAGTACCTCACGCGGCGGGACGTGGCAAAGGGTATCGGGGCTGCAGGACTGATGGGACTGGCCGGGTGTTCCTCAGGTGGCGGCGGTGGCGGCGAGGACATCAGCGTCGGTATGGTGTACACGGCCGCCGGCCTGGGCGACGAGGGGTTCAACGACTCCGCCCAGGACGGGTTGCTCCGCGCCGAGGAGGAACTCGGGGTGTCCGTCGAGGAGATCGAACCCGGCGGATCCGACCAGTACGCACCCTCGCTTCGCCAGCTCGCGAAAAAAGACTACGACCTGGTCTGTGGATTGAGCTTCGAGATGCAGACCGCGATGAAAAACGTCGCATCCGACTTCCCCGACCAGAAGTTCACCATCGTCGATACGTCTGTCGACCTTGACAACGTGGCCTCGTACCTGTACAAGGAACACGAGGGCTGTTATCTCGTCGGCAAGTCCGCCGCGATGCTCACCCAGCGTGAGTTCTCCGCGGGTGGGGGCAAGACCAACTCGCAGGCCAGAGTCGGGTTCCTCGGCGGGAAGCGCAACCCGGTCATCGAGAAGTTCCACGCCGGCTTCGAGGCCGGCGTCGCCTCGTTGTCAACCGACGTCGCGATGAACTCCGCCTACGCGGGGACGTGGTCCTCGCCCTCGAAGGGGAAGTCGATCGCGGAGTCGATGTACAACGACGGCGCCGACATCGTCTTCCCCGCGGCCGGCGGCACCGGGCTGGGCGTGTTCCAGGCCGCCCAGGAACGCAGCCGGTACGCCTACGGGGTCGACAAGAAGCAATCGGAGGCGACCCCCGAATACGCGAACGTCATCCTCGGCAGCATGGTCAAACGCGTCGGGAACACGTTCTACCGCTCCATCCAGAACGTCATCGAAGACCAGTTCAAGGGCGGTACCACCCAGACCCTCGGCATCGAGAAGAAAGGTGTCGACCTCGTCTGGGGGAGTGAACTCGGGTCGAAGATCCCCAGCGAAGTCAAGACCACGGTGTCTGAGACGCGCCAGGGGATCATCGACGGCGACATCACCGTCCCCTCGACGACCTACGAATAACGGTTTCGATGGCTCTCGCTGTCGAGTTGTCGGACATCACGAAACGCTTCCCTGGCGTCGTGGCCAACGACGCGGTCGATCTCTCCGTCGAGGAGGGGACCGTCCATGCGATTCTCGGCGAGAACGGCGCCGGGAAATCGACGCTGATGAACATCCTGTACGGGCTCTACCAGCCCGACGACGGGGAGGTCTACGTCCACGGTGAGCACGTGGACTTCGCCTCGCCCCAGGACGCCATCGACGCCGGGATCGGCATGATCCACCAGCACTTCAAGCTGGTCGAACCGCTGACCGTCGCCCAGAACGTCACGCTCGGTGACGAACCCACGGGCGAGTTCGGGATCAGCACCGACCGTCGCGATGCGGAGGCGGCGGTCACGGAGTTGGCGAACCGGTATGGATTCGATATCGATCCCGACGCGAAGATCGAGGCCATCAGCGTCGGCGAACAGCAACGCGTCGAGATCCTCAAAGCGCTGTACCGCGGCTCTGAGATCCTGATCCTCGATGAACCGACGGCGGTCCTCACCCCCCAGGAGGTCGATGGCTTGTTCGAGGTGATCGAGGAACTGCGGGAGGAGGGGAAGACGATCATCTTCATCACCCACAAGCTCGGGGAGGCGATGCACGCCGCCTCGGACATCACCGTCCTCCGCGACGGGGTGAACGTCGGCACCGTGCGTGCCGCCGAGACCACCCGCGAGGAGTTGGCGGAACTGATGGTGGGTCGGGAGGTCCTCCTGGAGACGGAGAAACAACCCCACGCCGCTGGGGACGTGGTGCTCGACGTCGAGGATCTCGTGGTCACCGATGCCAAGGGCCTCCGCCCGGTGGATGAGGTCTCCCTGACGGTGCGGGAGGGCGAGATCTTTGGGATCGCCGGGGTCGACGGCAACGGGCAAACGGAGCTTGCCGGGGCCCTCGCTGGCTTGCGGGTGCCGGAGGAGGGTGCGATCTCGTTCCACGGCACCGACGTGACCCACGAGAGTCGCCGGGACCGGATCGACATCGGGACCGCCTACATCCCGGAGGACCGCCAGAAGCGGGGGTTGGTGATGGAGTTCGACCTCTCGGAGAACGCGTTACTCGGGAACCAACACCACCTCCCGTTCGGGGAGCGGAACGCCGACCGCGAGGGCGCCGAGGAGATCATCGAGACCTACGACGTGGCGACGCGGGGCCCGGACGCGTTGGCGAAGTCCCTGTCCGGTGGGAACCAACAGAAGTTCATCGTCGGCCGGGAGTTCGAACGCGACCCGTCGTTCATCCTGGCGTCCCACCCGACACGAGGCCTCGACGTCGGGTCGATCGAGTTCATCCACGACCGGTTGCTCGAATTCCGGGAGGATGACCGGGCGGTCCTGTTGATCTCCTCGAAACTCGACGAGTTACAGCAGCTCTCCGATCGACTGGCCGTGATGTACGAGGGCGAGTTCGTCGACATCGTCGACCCGGACGCCGTCACCCAACAAGAACTCGGGTTGTTGATGGCGGGTGAAACCGTAGCAGAGGAAGACACCGGCACAGGTGTCGGTCCCGGCGGTCCCGGCGCGGCGGTCGGTGGAGGTGAGGACACGTGAGCCGGAGTGAGAAACCGACCATTGGGACCCGGGCGTATGCGTGGTTGCAACGACTCGTCGGCGCCTCCCGAGCCGAACGGGTCGTCATTAGCGGCCTCGCCCTCGTGCTCGCGATCCTGATCGGGATGGTGTTCGTCTTCGTCTCCGGTGCGGTCGCGGAGTGTACCAACGACCCGGCTGTCTACCGGTTGTTCGGGTTCGCGTTACCGCTGCAGTTCCTGGGCACGGAGTTCTGTTATGACCCGATCAACGTGTTCTACGTCCTCATCGAAGGGTCGCTGACCGACGTGTTCGGGATCGCGTTGACGCTGCAGGCGACGGCGATCCTCTTACTGACCGGGTTGTCCGTCGCGATCTCGTTCCGCGCGGGCCTGTTCAACATCGGGACCCAGGGCCAGATGGTGCTGGGGGCGTTGGCCGCCGGAATCGTCGCCCCCCGCATCGCCAGCTCGGTCGACCCGGGCATGCTCGGCGCGACCGTCGTCCTAGGGACCTCGATCGTCGCCGCGGCGGTCGTCGGCGGGATCTGGGGTGCACTCCCCGGATTGATGAAGGCCTACGCCGACGCAAACGAGGTCATCACGACGATCATGTTGAACATCATCGCCTCCGGCATGGCCATCACGATCGTCCGGGACGTCCTCGGGAAGCCGAAGGTCCAGACCGAACCGATCCCGTCATGGGCGATGTTCACCTCTGTGGTCCTCCCCACCAACGCGAAGTTCTCGATGCTGGTATTACTCGGTGCAGTGGTGTTGACCGTCGCGTTGTGGTACGTCCTGAACTACTCGGCGTTCGGGTACAACCTCCGGGTCAGTGGCATCCAACCGGACGCCGCCGAGTACAGCGGCGTGAACGCCAAACGGGTGATCGTCTCGACGATGACGATCGCCGGCATCCTCGGCGGACTCGCCGGCGCCGCCTTCGTGTTGATGGCCCAGGGGTACTGGGCGGACGGCCTCCCGGCCTACGGGTTCGACGGCATCACCGTCTCGGTGTTGGCCGCGAACAGTCCTGCCGGCATCATCCCGGCGGCGTTGCTGTTCGGGACGTTCCGCAGTGGCACCATCGTCCTCCAGCTGGGTGCCGCAGTGCCACCAGAGATCATCGACGTCCTCCGTGGCATCATCATCCTGTTGGTCGCGATGCCCGAGGCGATGCGCCAGCTCGCGATCCGGTGGGGAATCGAACCGCCGGAGGACCTCCCCGACGACCCTACCGAGGTGAGTGCCGATGATTAGCGTTGCCGCAGCGACCGCGCGGGCACTGCGGGACACGCGGCGCCTGGCCGGGATCGCCATCTTCGTGGTGATCGGGGTGCTGTTCGTCCTGTTCGCCCCCCCTGAACTGGTGAACAACCTCGATGAGATGATCTTCGAGGTCGGGTTCGCGACCGCGACCATCCAGGCGACCGTGCCCCTGGCATTGGCAGGGATCGGCGGCCTGTACGCAGAGAAATCCGGTGTCATCAACATCGGTCTCGAGGGCCTGCTCATCGCCGGGGCGTTCTCGAGTGTCACGCTGACGTTCTTCCTCTCGGGCCCGGTCGACCCCCGACTGGCGCTGTGGCTGGGCTTCCTCGGTGCGATCGTGACGAGCACGTTGCTCGCGTTGCTGTTCGCGGTCATCTGCATCGAGTGGGAGGCCGACCAGATCATCGCCGGATTGGCCGTGTGGTTGCTGATGCTGGGCGCCGCTCCGTTCGGTGCCCGCGTCGTCTTCGGCTCCAAGAACACGTCTGGGGTCGGCGTCTTCAACAAGATCGCGATCCCGGGACTGGCCGACATCCCGGTGCTCGGCGAGATCTTCTTCCATGCCTACCCGACGACGTACATCATGTTCGTCACCGTCCCCGTCGCGTGGTACGTCCTCAACCGCACGCCATACGGGACCTGGGTCAAAGCGAGTGGCGAACACCCAGAGGCCCTGGACACCGCCGGTGTCAGTGTCCGGAAGGTCCGGTACTCGGCGGTGTTGATCTCCGGGGTGCTCTCCGGGATCGGGGGTGCGTCGTTGACGCTGGCCTCGGCCGGTCGGTTCGTGGGCTCTGGACAGACCATGGTCAACGGCCGCGGGTTCATCGCCATCGTCACCTACCTCATGGGGAACTACAACCCAGTCGGGACGTTCCTGTCCGGGGTGTTGTTCGCCGGGATGGACGCCCTCCAGGTGCGGGCCCAACAGATCCCGGAGGTCAGCGACGCCGTCCCAGCCGATCTCGTCGGAATCGTCCCCCACATCACGGTGATCTTGGTGTTGGTGTTCTTCGGGTACACCCGCATTCCGGCGCGGGCCGGCGAACACTACGAACCCGGCGAGGAGTGACCTCGCCACCGAGGCCCGCGGTTTTACGTTACCACCCCGTGTCCCGGGGGTATGGCACGCAAAGTCTTCTTCGACGTCGACCCCGGGTGTGACGACGCGGTGATGTTGGCCATGGCCCTCGGCCTCGAGGAGATCGACGTCGTCGGCATCTCGACGGTGTGTGGGAACTCGACCACCGACAACACGACCCGGAACGCCCTCTCGATCCTGGAGTTAGGCGGGTACGATGTCCCGGTCGCCCGCGGCGTCGACCGACCGCTTGCCGACGAGTTGACGACGGCAGAGTGGGTGCACGGCGAGGGCGGGATCCGCGGGGCGATGCCATCACCCACGACCGACCCGATCGACGTCCACGGCGCGGACTTCATCGTCGAACAGGCACGGGAACTGGGCGAGGAGTTGACGATCGCCGCGGTCGGGCCGCTCCCGAACCTCGCGATCGCCCTCGCGAAAGAACCACGCCTCCCCGAGCTGGTCGGGGACATCTACCTGATGGGTGGGGCGGCCACGACCGTGGGGAACGCGACACCGATGGCGGAGGCGAACTTCCACAACGACCCCGTGGCCGCCGACCGCGTCATCCAGGACGCCCATCCGGTCCACGTGGGGTTGGACGTCACCAACCGGGCGACGGTCCCCCTATCTGCCATCGAGGAGTATCAGGCGGCCGACGGGGCGTTGGGCGTCGTCGGGGACTGGTTGCGGTATCCCGACGAGGTGCTTGACTTCGCCGATGGGGGAGCGGCCATCCACGACGCGGCGGTGGTCGCGGACATCGCAGGCGATGTCTTGACCACGGAGACCTACTACTGCGAGGTCGATACGACCGGCGGCCCCTCCCACGGGGCGACCGTCTGTGACGTCCACGGGGTGTTGGATGCGGCGCCGAACACGGAGGTCGCCATCGACATCGACGTCGAGGGCTACCGGGACCTGGTGACCGAGGGCGTCGAGGCCTACGCCGCCCACGCCGGCGCCGCCTGATCCGGGTTACCCCGGCTGTCGGTCGGTCCAGTACGCGGTCGTGTCGGCCGCGAGGTCGGCGATACTGGCCGATCCGACCCCGGGCACGGAGGTCGAAAGCGAATCCTCGAGGGGGTCGACCCAGTCCCGGGGGAGGGCGTCGATGCCATGGTAGGCTCCGAGAATTGAGCCAAGCGTTGCGGCGTGGGAGTCGGTGTCGAATCCGGTCTCGACGGCCCGACAGATCGCGGTCTCGAAGTCGTCGTCGCTGGCGAGGAGGGCGGCGACGATGACCTGGGCGTTCGGGAGGGTGTGCACCCAGTCGTAGATGCTGGTCTCGTCCCAGCGATCGTGGATCTTGTCGGCGAGGGCCTCGTAGTCCGGCGTCGTGGCATACCAGTCTCTGACGACGGCCACTTCCTCGGCGAGGCGGCTCGTCGTGGGGATCTGGGCGAGGCCGGCGTCGATGAGGGTGTCGATGGACTCGACGACGGGCGCGGCGGCGATCATGGCCGCGGCCCACATCTCGCCGTAGACGCCGTTCTTGGTGTGGCTGATGGTGGCGTCTCGATGGGCGAGGTCGGCGGCGCGTTCCGGGTCGCCCACGGCGAGGAAGCCCCAGGGATCGGCGCGGATGAGGGCGCCGACCATCTCCCGGTATGGGTTGCGGTGGGTGCCAGACTCCGGGGGCACCAATCCGTTGGTGAGGTTGCGGTAGGCGACGCGTTCGGCGGTGTAGGTGTTGAGGACGGGGAGGGTGTCGAGCCACGTGGTGGCGATGTCGATAGGTGTGGGGTCGGTCCCGTGGCGACGGAGGGTTTCGAGGCCGACGACGATGTAGTCGATGTCGTCGTCGATCGGCATGCCATCGACTTCGTCGATGAACGCATCGACCGGTTCGAGGTTCTCGTGGATCGAGTAGGTCTCTGCGACCTTCGGGTCGACGTCGGCCTGCATGTACGAGGACAGCGGGGCTTGGCCGCTGGCGGCCAGGAACTCGGTGATGCGGGCGCGGCTCCAGCCTTGAACGGGTTTGCCGAGGAGGCATCCGGCGCAGGCACCGACCCAGCCGCCGTGGATGGCTCCCGCAGCCGCCTCGCGGTCGAGGTCGGTGTCGGGGACGGGGTTGGTCGGGGTGCGGTCGCGGATGGCGGGGAGGTCGGTCGGTTCCTCGTAGGTGTAGTCCTCGCGGATGGGTCGGGTGTGGCCGGCGTCGAGGAGCGTCGCGGCGCGGTCGTGGTAGTCGGGGGCGTCTGGGGTCGTCGTCAGCGTCTCGAACTCGTCGGCGAGGTCGGTGAGGTCCCGACCGGCGTCCCTGAGTTGCTGGTGTTCGACGGCGAGGGTTGCGGGATCGAGGCCCAGGAACAGGGGATCGGGGAGGCGGTCGGTCAGCGGGGCGTCGGCGAAGACGATGCCGGTATCGGGCATGGCGGCCGGTCGCGGGCCGATGGCATAAACGATGGCCTCATTCGAGGATGGCTTCGACGTCGGCGAGCGTCGGGGGATCCGTGTGGGCGCCCTCGACGAGACAGGTGGCGGCGGCGGTCGCCGTGGCGAACCGCCCGGCTTCTCGTGGATCGGCGTCGCCGAGGAGCCATGCGTGGATGAGGCCAGCGGTGAAGGCGTCGCCGGCGCCGGTGGTGTCGACGGGGTCGACGTCGATGGCTGGGCTGTGGTAGGTGCCGTCGGCATCGAAGAGGACGGCGCCGTCGGCGCCCGCGGTGACGGCGCCTCGGGGGCAGCCACGGGCCCGCAGTCCGGCGGCGAGGTCGTGTCGGTCGGCGTCGACCTGGGTGAACGACCGGGCGGCTGCCTCGTTGGCGATCAGACAGTCGATGTCGGGAAGCAACGCGTCGAGGGCGTCGCGGGTGAGGCCACGGTGTTCGAGGTCCTGGAACCGACCGGCGAGGTCGTAGACCAGTGGCACGTCGAGTTCGGCGACGGTCTCGACGGCCGAGACAGGGGCGTACGCCGAGGAGAAGGCAATGTCGGCGTCGGCGACGTACGCGGTTGCGGCGTCGTCGAGGACGAGGTTGAGGATGGTATCGCCCCCGCCGACGATCGCGCGTTGGCCGTCCGGGTCGGTCAACACGAGGGTGTAGGAGGTGGTCTCGCCGGCGGCCTGGGTGACATGGGTAGCGTCGATGTCGTAGGCGTCGAGGTGGTCGATGACGGCGTCGCCTTCCTCGTCGCTTCCCACCCGGGAGACGACGCCGCCGTCGTGGCCGAGTGCGGCGGTGAGGGTGACGACGTTCGTCTCGACCCCGCCGAACCGGCGTTCGTAATCCAGGACGAAGGCGCCGCCGTCTGCCTGGGGGAGATTCGTCAGGAAGAAGGTGTGATCGACCAGGGCGTTGCCGACGCCGACGATGGTCGGGGCCCGATCGGTCATGGCCGTGGTTCGTCGGAGGCGGCGACGCGTGCGTTGTCGACGAATGCGGCGACGCGGTCGTGGTCTTTCCGGGTTTCGGTTCGGGAGGTGTGGGTGTAGGAGTCGACGCCGGCCGGGTCGACGGCCCGGATCGCCTCGGCGACGTTCTCGGGGGAGAGGCCGCCGGCGAGGATGACGGGGACGTCGACGGTGTCGACGATGTGGCGGCTCACGGTCCAGTCGTGGGTCTCTCCGGAGGCACCGACCCCCTCGACGGCGTCGGTCACCGTATCGAGGAGGAGCCAGTCGCTGACGGGGGCGAACCGTTCGGCGGTCGCGACCGCGGTCTCGGCGGTGACGTCGATGGCCTTCATCAACTCGATGTCGGGGAGCCGGGCGCGTAAGGTCTGCATCGCCGGGACCGGGACACGCTCCGGGGCCGAGGAGAGATGGAGAATGTCCGGTTCGAGGGCCCGGGCGTAGTCGATGATGGCCTCCACGTCAGTGGCGACGGTCAGCGCCACGCTGCGACAGGTCGCGGGGATGGCCTCGAAGAGAGTCCGCGCTCGCGCATTCGAGACCGCGGCCGGGAGGGCCTGGTCTCCCGCCACGACCCCGATGTGGTCGACCCCCGCCTCAACGCAGGCGGCGACATCATCGGGGTGGGTGAGCGAGTAGATCTGGACGAGCACATCACCGGCAAGAACCGCAGATGGTATAAGCGGGTCGGGTTCTTGCCGCTGATCCTGTCGTCTGCGTGTGGTTTTCCGGGGTGGTATGGACAACCCTAACACGGGGGTGCGCGAAGTCGCTGGTCCATGACCGAGATCGTACTTGACTGTGATCCGGGCCACGACGATGCGATCGCGTTGTTGCTCGCCGGAGCGGCCCCGGAACTGGACGTGGCGGCGGTCACGACCGTCGCCGGGAATCAGACCTTAGAGAAGACGACGGACAACGCCCGGCGGATGCTCACCGTCATGGATCGGCCGGACATCCCGGTGGCGGCGGGGATGGGCGAACCCCTGGCCCGGGAGCTGACGACGGCGGCCCACGTCCACGGTGAATCCGGCCTGGATGGCCCCGATCTGCCGGCGGCACGCGTCGACCTCGACGATCGACACGGGGTGGACCTCCTCATCGATACGGTCCGGGCAAGCGACGGGATCACCCTGGTGCCGGTGGGGCCACTGACAAACATCGCGATGGCACTGAAGAAGGCCCCAGACATCCGGGATGGCATCGAAGAGATCGTGGTGATGGGTGGTGCCATCCGGAAGGCGAACATCACGCCGGCCGCGGAGTTCAACATCTACGTGGACCCGGAGGCGGCGCGGTACGTCTTCGAGTCGGGGTTGGACGTGACCATGGTGGGGTTGGATGTCACCTTCGCCTCCCAGGTCAGACCGGCCGAGGTCGAGACCATCCGCGGGCTCGGCGAGGTCGGGTCCATGGTCGCGGCGTTCCTTGATTTCGCCGCGGAGTACTACACGTCGACCCACGGCTTGGAGGGGTACCCGATCCACGATGCGGTCGCGGTCGCGCACGTCCTCGACGACGTCGTCGAGACCGAGCGGATGCGGGTCGACGTCGAGACGGACAGCGAGTTCTGTGACGGGCGGACGGTGTGTGACGTCGACGACCGCACGGACCGGTCGCCGAACGTCGATGTCGGCGTCGACCTGGACCGCGAGGCGTTCCTCGACCGGTTGCTCGACAGCTTGGAGGCCTACGAGTGAGTTAGTGGTGGTCGTAGACCGTCTTCGTGGTGGTGTAGAACTCCAACCCGGCGTCGCCCTGTTCCCGGTACGTGTTCGTCGATGAGTTCTTCATCCCGCCGAAGGGGACGTGTAACTCCAATCCGGTGGTCTGGCCGTTGACCTTCGCAACGCCGGCCTCGATGTCCTCGATGAAGGTGTTGGCCTCGGTGTGGCTGTCCGTGACGATGCTGGCCGAGAGCCCGTAGTCGACGTCGTTGGCCACCGTCATCGCCTCCTCGAAGTCGGCGACCTCCATGACCGCGAGCACGGGGCCGAACACCTCCTCCTGGGCGATCCGCATGTCGGAGGTGACCCCGGAGAACACCGTGGGGGCGACGTAGTGCCCGTCGTCGTGGGCTCCGCCGGTCAGTGCCTCGCCACCGGTCTCCAGGTCCGCGCCTTCGGCCTGGGCGATGTCGATGTACTCGAGGGTACCCTCGAGTTCGTCCTCGGCGACCTGGGGCCCCATGTCGGTGTCCTCGTCGAGCCCGTCGCCGACCGTGAGGCCCTCGGCGTACTCGACGATGCCCGCGACGAACTCGTCGTAGACATCCTCGTAGACGATCGCGCGTGAGCACGCGGTACAGGCCTGGCCGGTCACGCCGAACGCGCCACGCCCGACGATCGAGACCGCCTCGTCGAGGTCGGCGGTGTCCGAGACGATCGTCGGGTTCTTCCCACCCATCTCACACTGGACGCGTTTCTGGTCCTCGGTCGCGGTCTCGTAGACCAGGTTCCCGATCTTCGACGACCCGGTGAACGAGACGGCGTCGACGTCCTCGTGGGACATGAACTCGTCCCCGACCGTGCTCCCCGGGCCGGTCACCATGTTCACGACCCCGTCCGGGATCCCGGCGTCGTCGAGGGCCTGGACGATCTTCGTGGCGGTGGTCGGCGCCCGCGTCGCCGGTTTGAAGACGACGGTGTTGCCGGTCGCCAGTGCGGGCCCGAGCTTCCAGGCCGGGATGGCCGCCGGGTAGTTCCACGGCGTGATCAGTGCCGCGACACCGAGGGGCTCACGCCGGGTGTACAGGGTGGTCTCGCCACCGGAGGGGTTGCGGAGTTCGCCGCTGAAGTCCCGGGCGCGTTGGGCGTAGTAGGCGAAGATGTCGATGGCGCGTTGGACCTCGCCACCGGCCTCGGGCCCGGTTTTGCCCTCCTCCCGGACGAGGGTCTGGGTGAGATCTCGTTTCCGGTCGGCGAGGATGCGAGCGGTCTCCTGGAGGATGGCCCCGCGTTGGGGGCCGGGCGTCGCCGCCCACTCGTCGGTGGCGGCGGCCGCAGCCTCGACGGCCGCGCCGGCATCCTCCCGGTTGGATTCCGGGAACACCGCCACGACCTCGTCTTTGTGGGCCGGGTTGTGCACCTCGAACGTCTCCCCCGAGTCGGCCGGGATCCACTCGCCGTCCACGTAGTTCTGGAGTGTCTCTACCTCTGTCGTCTGCGCGTGTTCGGCGTCGCCCATGACACCCGATAAATCGTCGGGCCACCCTTACCCCTCTTTCGGTGATCGGTGTCTCCACGGGACCAGCGTGATTCGTGCGCTGTATCAAGATGGTTTATGGCCCGCCCGGACCCAGTGGGGGGCATGGTGCACTCGACCTGGGGTGAGTGGTTCGTCCGCGACGAAGTCGAGGCCGCCGACCCCGACGGCCTGTCGGTGTGGTATCTGGGGTGTAACGGGGTGATCGTCCGGTCACCGGAGGCGACGGTGTACATCGACCCGTACTTCGGCGACGGGGACCCGCCCCGCGTCGTGCGGATGATTCCAGTGCCCGTCGATCCCGCGGCGGCGACCCGGTGTGATGCCGTGCTGGCGACCCACGAACACATCGACCACATGCACCCGCCATCCTACGACCCGCTGGTCAACGACCTGGGCGCAGACGTCTACGCGACCGACGCCTGCTACGTCGACCCCCACTACGACGGTGAGATGCGGGTGCCCGACGAGCAGCAACACGTCGTCGAACCCGGGGACAGATTCGCAGTCGGCGATATGACCATCCACGCCCGAGCGGCCAACGACCCCGACGCCATCGCGGAGGTCTCGTACGTCGTCGAGCACCGCTCCGGCACGTTCTTCCACGGCGGGGACAGTCGTCCGGCCGGCGAGGCGTTCCCGCGGATCGCGGCGGACTTCGATATCGACCTCGGGGCCCTGGCCTTCGGGTCGGTGGGCCGGATCGCCTACCCGGACACGGGCGAGGTCGAACGGACCCGATGGTACATGGACGAGAACCAGGTGATCGAGGCCGCCAACCAACTTGAACTCGACCGATTGCTCCCGACCCACTGGGACATGTGGCGGGGCGTCGGCGCCGACCCGACAGCGCTGGCCAACCACGCAGCCTCCTTCGAGTACCCCCGCGTGATCGAACCGGTCCAGATCGGTGATCGGGTCGACGTCGCGACCCCGGGTATCGTGGAACCACAGTCCCACCGATCCTAACCGGGGAGGTGGCTGGCGATCAACGCCACCGCGACCGCCAGCATCATCGCCGCGTTGACCAGCACCGACCGCCGATGGAACTGCTCGAAGGCGTCCTCACCCGCGGCGTCCATCTGGGGGATCAACACCGCGACGGAATAGCCAGCGAGGAGGGATGCGACCGCGGTGGCGGCGACGACGATGACGATCGCGGGATCGAACCGTGTCCGGACGCCCGTGAGCAGGGCGGCCGCGACCGCGAGTGCGCCGAGTCCGACCCCGATCTGGTAGTACCGCGGGAAGACGTCGTTGACGTACTTCCCACCCCGGTCCTCGTAGACGGCGAACGCCCGCGGCGCGCCGACGAACGAGAAGAACACCATGATCCCAAGCCACATCCCCAGCGCGGCGTCGACGACCAGCGTCGTGACCGCGGTTACCACGGACATGAGACAGCGTCGACGGGGCCGTTGCTTGAACGTTGTCCCGGACCATGGAGGGTGGGGGCCCCGAAGCATCTGTTGGGTTGTCAGCACTGCATGGGGTCCTGGGTCGGCATCGTCCCTTGCCCCGCTCCCGGGACGAACGGACGAGACAGGAGAGAAGACCAGCCACGTGATGCGGACCCCGCTCCCTCCGTGCTGGTGACCCCGATACCCGCGAGGGGAGGGAGACTGCACCGCCAACCAGGAGCGTGGCCCTCGCTGTGGACCTGTACGCTGACGGCCGTGGGCGGCGAGTGACGGTCAGCCGGTGTACTCGCGGTGGCCGACGGCGTTGGACTCGATGTAGTCCCAGTCGTAGGTGACCCCCAGTCCGGGTCCGTCGGGGACGGGGACGGTACCGTCCTCGGCGATCGAGTCCAGCCAGTCCTCGTAGTCGCCCTCGTAGATCGGTGGTTGGGTGTTCTGGCAGTGGGGGTGGACCAACGCCATCTCGTAGTAGTTCGAGTTCCGGGTGGCGGCGATACAGTGGCGTTGTGCGGGGCCGGGAGCGTGGAACTCCACGTCGATCCCGAATCCCTCGGCGACGTGGGCGACCTTCATCGCCCCGGTGATGCCGGCGTCGTACTCGGGGTCGGCCCGCAGGAAGTCCGTGGCTTCGTTCGCGGCGAAATCCGATTTGCTCTCGAGGCCGCGGATGTGTTCGGTCTGGAGGATGGGGGTATCGAGTTTCTGGCGGAGTTTCCGGTGGGCGTGCTGGGAGATGCCGGCGTCCCGGAACGGGTCCTCGTACCAGTAGAACCCGGCGTCGTCGAGGGCACGCCCGAGTTTGAGGGCGTCGGCGAACGTCTCGAGTTCGCAGGCGGGGTCGTGCATGAGGTCCATGTCGTCGCCGACGGCCTCACCGACCGCCTCGACGGCCGCGATCTCGCGGGTGAGATCTCGGGCCTCGTCGCCGCCGCCCCAGCCGTGGATCTTGAATCCCTTGTAGCCCATGTCCCGACACGTCTCGGCGAAGTCGGCGAAGGCGGCGGGTGAGTCGAGGCCGCCGTTGTCGTCGCCGTGGTAGGTCGAGGCGTAGGCCGGGATCCGGGTGCGGTAGGTGCCCAACAGTTCGTGGATCGGGGTGTCGTGGTACTTCCCGGCGAAGTCCCAGAGCGCGATGTCGATGGGGCCGATACCCATCCGGTCGTACTTCCGGAGCGCCCGCTTGATCTCCGACCAGTGTTTCTCGCGTTCCAGCGGGTTCTTCCCGACGAGGTAGTCCGCGAACGTGTTGTACTGGGCGGCGCCCGGCGAGTTGGACCCGACGTACTCGCCGGTGATGCCGACGTCGGTGTGGACCGTCACCGCGAAGAGGTTCCGCCACGTGGTCTCGCCGGGGTCGTAGACGAGGTTGAACCCGTTGGCGTCGGTGCCGACGTCCTCGAGTGGGTACTCGAACTCCGTGCTCTCGATCCGGGTGATCGTCGGTGACATATCCGGGACGGCGTCGGCCAGGGAATTAAAGCTCTGCATCTGGCGGCGCCACGCTTATGTCCGGACCCGCCGCCGGGTTCGGCATGCGCTACTACCAGGTCGGGGACCGCCTCCTCGCCCGCGAGGTGGACACCGTCTACGATCTCAGGAGTGCCGACGCCACCCTCGACAGCTTCGAGGTCCTGGCCCGGCGCGCCCACCGTGGGGACACGGGCGTCGATGCCGTCGCCGCCCAACTGGTCGACGGCGCCGACATCCTCGATCCGGACCGCGTGGCGGCCGCGACGCTGCCCTGTCGGCCCCCGGAGGTGTGGGCGGCGGGGGTGACCTACGAGATCAGCGAGCAGGCCCGTGAGGGCGAGAGTGACATGCCCGAGATGTACGTCGCCGTCTACGACGCCGACCGCCCCGAACTGTTCTTCAAGGCGACGCCTTCACGCACGGTCGGGCCGGGCGACGCCGTCGGTATCCGTGGGGACTCCGACTGGGACGTCCCCGAACCGGAACTCGGCGTGGTCCTCTACCGCGGGGACGTCGTCGGGTACACGATCGGCAACGATATGTCCAGTCGCGACATCGAGGGCCAGAACCCGTTGTACCTCCCGCAGGCCAAGGTGTACGACCGGTGTTGTGCCCTGGGCCCGTGTATCAGTTCGCCCGCGACGGTGGGCGACCCCCACGACCTCGGTATGTCGATGACAATCACCCGGGACGGCGAGACCGTCTACGAGGAGGAGACCTCGACGGCCGAGATGGTGCGCACCGTCACGGACCTCGCCGACGCCCTCGCCGCCCACAACCCGCTCCCGGATCTCTGCGTGTTGCTGACCGGGACATCGCTGGTCCCACCGGACGAGTTCACGTTACGTGAGGGAGACAGCGTGGACATCGACATCGATGGAATCGGCACGCTCTCGAACCCGGTTGTCACCGTCTGAGCGCGGTGTCGCTCACGACTGGCGGAATGCGGTGACCTCGTCGGTGGTTGGGATCGCCTGCTGGGCGCCGGCGAGTTCGACGCTCATCGAGGCGGCACACGTCGCCTGGGCCACCGCGTCCTCGAGGGTGGCACCCGCGGCGAGGCCGCTGCCGAGGTAGCCGTTGAACACGTCACCCGCGCCCGTGGCGTCGACGGCATCGACCGGTGGGGGCGTCACCCGGAACCGTTCGGTGCCGCCATCGCATACGACGATGTCGTCGGCGCCCTGTCGTTTGACGACGGTCTTCTCCCCGTCGAGCAACCGGTCCTCGAGGGCCTCGTACTCCGTGGCGTTCGGGGAGACGATGTCGACTACGCCGTGCTCGACCAGGGGTTCGGCCCCCGTGACCGGTGCGGGATCGACGATCACCGTCGGTCGGTCCGGCGTGTCCGCCAGTTGATCGAAGAGGGCGAGGATGCCCGCGGCTGGGATTTCGTTTTGCACGAGGAGCACCGATGCCTCGCGGATCACTGCCTCGTGGTCGAGGATGTAGTGTTCGTCGACATCGGCGTTGGCGCCCGCGACGATGGCGATGTGGCTGTCTCCACGTTCGGCCACCCAGATGTAGGCCTTGCCCGTGGGTTCATTCGATGGCGCGACGTACTCGACGTTCACCCCGCGGCGACGCAGCGTCTCCCGGACGTCGTACTCGGCCGCGTCGCGACCGACCTTCCCGAGGAGGGCGGTGTCAGCGCCAGCGCGGGCAGCGGCCACCGCCTGGTTGGCGGCCTTGCCACCGAGAAAGTTCTCGTAGGATTGGTCGGTGACCGCGGCCGGCGGCTCGTCGATCGAGCGGGTCTCGCCCGGGCCAGGGAACCAGTCGTATGTCGCCGCCAATTCCGCAATCTCGTCGTCAGCGAGGTACTGCGTGCGGTCGACGTTGATGCTGCCCAGACTGACGACCTCGACCATTCAGCCGGGTAGAGGGGGGGAGGGGGTTTCAGCGCACCGGAACGGGGGCCACGGGAGCGCCCCGACCGACACCGGTGGGCCCGAGACGGTGTGTGGAGACCGCGGGTATGCGGTCCCGCGTGCACTCTACCCTCGAGAGCGGCTCCATGTCCTCGTGGGGTATCCGACGTCGTCGACCCACTCGTCTGGTCGACGGTGTCGGGGTTCGAGGTGTCGCGACAGAGCGACGACCTTCCGTGCACCGACGTCTGCACCGGTGATCTACCCCAGCCACCCCGCGGGTGGCTCGCCTGGGGCGTGAGCTTCCTCCTGCTCGATGGGTACTACGATGGCCGAAGGCAGGCCGCGGACAGGGCGGGACGGCGGGCCCAGGGACTGACCCACGGATTCGATTCCCGGCGACGGAACCCGGCCCGGCTGGCGGTCAGTCCCGGGGATCGGGATCGGGGCTGCTGCGGGCGGGGCGCCCGAGTTTCGCCTCGACCATCTCGACTTTCTCGTCGGCGTCGGCCAGCTCGCGATCTCGCATGTCGTCGATCTTGAGGCGGGTGACGACGCGGTCGGTCGTGACCGCGCGGTGGGCGGCTTCGACGGCGTCGAACAGTTCGCCGATGTCCGCACACCAGATCGTCGTCTCCATCGGGTGGGTCTCGTACTCGACGTCGTAGTCCTCGAGGGCGTCGAGGGCGTTGGCGATCTCGGCTTCGAGGTCGCCCTCGAGCAGCGGTGCCACGGTCAGTGATGCCGTCACCGTCATAACAACACCGTGGTACCACCCGGTCCTAAGGCCTTCGGCGTCGGGCTCCGGTTTCAAGAGGTGGTGGAGTGAGCCTCGGGTATGCGTCCGGGGCGTGGTGCCAGACTCGATGCCGTCCTCGCTGACCGTGACCTGGACAGCATCTGGGTGCTCGACCCGGTGAACGTGGCGTGGTTGCTGGGCGCCGACACGGTCGTCGACAGCAGTTCCCAGACCGGGGTGGCGGCGGTTGGGTACGACGGCGAGGCGGTGACCGCGGTCGTCCCCAGCAACGACGCCGACCGGTTACGGACCGAGGAGCTGCCCGACACCGTCACCGTCGAACCGTTCGACTGGACGGCCGGTGTCGTCGAAGGCGTCCTGCCCGACCTGACGGTGGGGGCGCGTGGCGCCGATGTCCCGCTCCCGGGCTTCGAACCGGTCGAGGCGACGGCGTTCACCCACCCGTTGGTCGAGGCGGATCTGGCCACCTACCGCGAGGTGGGCGCGGCCACTGCAGCCGCCGTGGAGGGCGCTGCGCGGTCGGCCGATGCCACGAGCACGGAACGCGAGGTCGCTGCCGACCTCCGCGCTCGCCTCGCCCGCCGGGACGTCACCGCCACCGTCGTCCTGGTCGGGGGCGCGGCCCGCGCCCAGCGCTACCGGCATCCCACGCCACAAGATACGACACTCGGGGGCTACGCCGTGGTCTCGGTGACCGGGCGACGGAACGGGTTGCACGCCTCCTGTACACGGACCGTCACCTTCGACGCCCCGGGGTGGTTGCGGGAGCGACACGCCACCGCCTGCCGGATCGAGGCCGAGGCGGTGGCGGCCACCGAGCGCGTGGCCGCGGCCGGCGGCAGTGCTGCGGAGGTCTTCGCTGCGATCAGGGACGCCTACGCGTCGGTGGGGTGGCCCGATGAGTGGCGCGCCCACCATCAGGGCGGTGCCACCGGATACGCGGGGCGGGCGTGGGTGGCGACCCCCGACGCCGATATGGGCGTCGAGGTGCCGATGGGCTACGCCTACAACCCGACGGTCGCGGGCGCCAAAAGCGAGGACACCCACCTCCTCACCGCCGACGAGCGTGAGGTCCTCACCGCGACCGGGGACTGGCCGACCATCGCGGTCGACGCTGGTGATGTCGTCCTCGAGCGGCCCGCGGTGCTCCCCATTTGATCGGGTTCAATGCTCACCCGGGGACTGGAGGGTGGCACCGGTGTCGGGATCGAAGAGGTACACCGCAGCCCCGGGGATCGAGACGCCGACGGTCGACGCTCTCGCGGGGTGAACCGACCGCGGGGCGCGGACGGCGAACTGCTGGTCGGCGACATCGAGGAACACGAAATTGGTGTCGCCCTGGTACTCCGCGTCGATGACGGGCGCATCGAACGTGCCCGACCCCGCCTCGACGATGGTGACGTCCTCGGGACGGACGCCGGCGACAACGGTGTCGTACCCGGTGACTGCCTTGGGGTCGACCGCCGCGAACGGGTGGTCGTCGACGGTGAGTTCGCCCCCGACGCCGACGGTTGCGGTGACGGTGTTCATCGCGGGACTGCCGAGGAACTCGCCGACGAACCGGTTCGTCGGGGCCTCGTAGGCGGTTTCGGGGTCGGCGACCTGTTGGAGGCGCCCCTCGTCCAGGATCGCGACCCGGTCGGCCATGGTCATCGCCTCCTTCTGGTCGTGGGTGACGTAGACGGTGGTGATGCCGAGGTCCTCGTGGATGCGTTGGAGTTCCCGCCGCATCTCCGACCGGAGTTTCGCGTCGAGGTTCGAGAGCGGTTCGTCGAGGAGGAACACCGTGGGGTCCCGGACGATGGCCCGTCCCAGGGCGACCCGTTGTTTCTGGCCGCCGCTCATCTCGGCCGGTCGATCCGTGAGGACGTCGGTGATGCCGAGGAGGTCGGCGGTGTCCTCGACGATGCGTCGGCGTTCGGTGGGGCCGACGCCACCCGCGTGTTTGAGGCCGTAGGCCATGTTCTCCCTGGCGGTCATCTTCGGGTACAACGCGTAGTTCTGGAACACCATCGCGACGTCGCGTTCGCTGGGTGCAAGGTGGTGGACGGGATCGCCATCGAGGGTGATCGTGCCGTCGGTCACGGGTTCGAGCCCGGCGATCATGCGCAGCGTCGTGGACTTCCCACAGCCACTGGGGCCGACGAGGCAGGCGAACTCCCCGTCGTCGACGGTGATCGAGAGGTCCTCGACGGCGACCTCGCGGCCCTGGGCGTCGTCGTAGACCTTGGTCACGCCCTCGAGGGCCAGTTCCGCCATCAGATGGTCTCCCCCGCCGAATCGAAGGTGTGGAGGCGGTCGAGATCGATGGCGATCCACGTCCGATCCCCGGGGTCGAGGTCGATGTCCTCGCTGCGGAGGACCAGTGTCTGCCCGTGGAGGTCGACGGTCGCCTCGTACTCGTAGCCCAGTGGTTCGACCACCCCGACGGATACGGGGATCGGTGTGCTGAGCCGGTCGATGTCGTCGGTGAATCGGGGGCGTCCATCCGGGTCGGTGACGTAGATGTCCTCGGGCCGCACGCCGATCCGAGCCGTCGCCTCGGGGGCGTCGAAGACCAGCGAGACCGCCCCATCCCCGCGGTCGGCGGTGTCGACCGTCCAGGTGGCCTCGGGTCCCGGGGTGACATCGAGGAAGTTCATCGACGGTTCCCCGAGGAACCCGGCGACGAACTCGTTCGCGGGGTCGGTGTACACCGTCTCGGGGGTGCCGATCTGTTCGATGCCGCCGTCGTTCATGATGACGATGCGGTCGGCGATCGAGAGGGCCTCCTCTTGGTCGTGGGTGACGTAGACGGTGGTCGTCCCCAACCGTTTCTGTAGGGATCGGAGTTCCGCACGGGTCTGGACGCGGAGTTTCGCATCGAGGTTCGAGAGCGGTTCGTCCATGAGGAACACGCGTGGTTCCCGGACGATGGTGCGGCCGAGGGCGACCCGCTGGCGTTGCCCGCCGCTGAGTTGGTCGGGGTCCTTATCGAGGTGGTCGTCGATCTCGAGGAGGTCGGCGACATCGTCGACGCGGGCTCGTCGTTCGGCCCGGGACAGCTCGGATTTCCCCAGGGGGAACAGGAGGTTCTCCCGGACGGTGAGGTGGGGATAGAGGGCGTAGTTCTGGAACACCATCGAGACGTCCCGGTCCTGGGGCAGGGTCTGGGTGACGTCCTGATCTCCGATCGTGATGGCGCCGTCGTCGACGACCTCGAGGCCGGCGATCATGCGCAGCGTCGTGGTCTTCCCACAGCCCGAGGGCCCGAGCAACACGAGGAGTTCCCCGCTGTCGACGGTGAGGTCGATACCGTCGACCGCGACGAGCTCCCCGAAGGTCTTGGTGACGGCGGTGAGGGTGACGGCGGCGCCACGACCACCCAAGGCGGTCTCGTCGTCTCGCGAGGCGTCGATGGGAGTGAGATCGTCGGGCATGGTCAGTCCATCGAGCCGAAGCTCAGGCCTTCGACGAGGTACCGTTGCAGGTACAAGAAGATGATCAACACGGGGATCGTTGTGAGGATGGAGGCGGCCATGACCTCACCCCAGACGTTCTCGAAGGCGGTTTGGATGTTCTCGATGCCGATCGGGAGGGTGTAGAGGCGCCCGTCGCGCAACAAGATCTTCGCGTAGAGGTACTCGTTCCAGGACAGCATGAACGAGTACAGGTAGACGGCGACGATCGCCGGCATGCTCATCGGGATCGTGATCTTCCGGATGACCTCGAGGCGGGTGTACCCGTCCATGAGCGCGGCCTCCTCGATCTCCCGGGGGATCGACCGGAAGAAGTTCCCGAGCATGTACAACCCCAGCGGGATGACGAAGGTGAAGTGGACGAGGACGACGCCGGCCCGCGTGTTGACGAGCCCGAGCCACACCAGGATCTGGAAGATGGGGACGACCATCAGGATGCCGGCGAACATGTAGGTGACGAGTACCCCGCGGGAGAACACGCTCTGACCCGGGTACTCGAGACGGGCGAAACTGTAGGCGCCAAACACCGCAAACAGCAAGCCGAGGGCCGCGGAGACGGTGGCGATGACGACGCTGTTGATGAAATACTGGACGAACGGCACCGACTCGGCGCCCAACAGCACCTCGTAGTTCTCCATGGTGATCTGGGGTGGCAGGAGTTCAGGGGGGATGTTGTACAGTTCGGCGGCGGGGACGATGCTGGTGTACAACATCCAGTAGAACGGGAACAGCGTGACGAATAACACGGCCAGGACAGCGAGGTACAGCGCGGCCCGTTCGTACCACGGTGCCACGATCGTCGACCGGCGGAACCGCCGGAGCATGGAGCGGATCACGGTCACCAGTCGAGCACCCACCTGACGTAGACGCCGACCATGATGAACAACGCAACGACCATCAGCATCGCGGTCGCGGCGGCCAACCCCTGGTTGAACGTGTTGAACCCGACCTGGTAGACGAAGGTGCCCAGGACCGGGAAGTCCTGGGTGAACAGCCAGATGTCCGCGAAGACGTTGAAGTTCCAAATCCATCGCAGGAGGAAGACGGTCGCGAGCACGAACTGGAGTTCGGGGAGAGTGATATCCTTGAACTGGGCGAGTCGGCCGGCGCCATCGATGCGGGCGGCCTCGTACAGTTCCTCCGGGATGGACTGGAGCCGTGCCAAGATCAAGAGGAACGCGAACGGGAAGTACCGCCAGGTCTCGTAGAGGACGACCATGTAGATGTTGTTGCGGATGTCGGTGTCGGTGGGGACGACCCCGAGGACGTCCCCGGCGAAGAAGGTGAGGACGCCGTACAGCGGGTGCCACAGCCACCGCCAGGCGAACGCCGTGGCGACCAGCGGAGCGATGTAGGGCAACAACACCAATCCACGGGCGAACCGTCGTCCGGGGAACTGGCGGCGGAACAACAACGCGACGCCGAGGCCGGCGAGCGTGGCGCCGACGTCGCTGAGGAACGTGAACACGAAGGTGTTCTGGACGGCCTCCTGGAACCGGGGATCGGTGAGGAGGTCCTGATAGTTCTGGAGGCCGACCCACTGCGGTGATTGAGTTGGGTCGATGGGGACGTTAGTGAAGCTGAGATAGACGTTGTAGGCGACGGGGTACAACAGCGTGATGGAGACGACGATCAGTGACGGGAGGATGAGGGCGTACCCGAGCAACACCTCCTTCTCGCGGATGGTGTACTCGCGGTCCCGGAGGCTCCGGACAGGGTTGCGGGGAAGCGCCCAGGTCATCGCGGCTCGAGGTTACTGTCCAATTGCGTCCCGCATCGAGTCGGCGGTGTTCGATGCGACGGTCTGGGGGTCGTCACCGTCGATGACCTTGCGGATGGCGTCGGTGATCAGGAACTGCCCGGTGATCTGTCCGATCTCCGGGAAGACGTTCCCTCCTCGGAACCCGAACCGTTCCATGTTCTCGATGGCCCGGGGGATGACGTCGTCGAGCCACCGGTCGGGCCATTTCTTGATGTTGGGGTGGTTGCGGTAGGCGTCCGAACCAAACACGCCCGTGATCGTCGGGTTGAACAGGCCGACCTGCATGTGCAACCACTTGATGTAGTGGTCCCGCGTGCCTTCGCTGGGGCCGCGGAGGAACGTCTGCCAGGATCGGCCCGCCTCGCGGGCAGCGTCGTTCCCGACTTTGAAGTTGGTGGTCGAGACGACCTCGCCGAAGGTCGCTCGTCGTTGCTCGTCGACGTACGGGACGACGCCGATGCTGTCGACGGTGCCCCCCGATTCGACGCCGAGCGCCTCGAAGAAAAACGAGATGGTGTTACTGGAGTAGAGGTGGGTCTGCTTGTTGCCCCAGACGGAGCCGACGTCCCCCGGCCCCATGCCGCCCGGGGGGTTGTAGTTCCGGCACATGCGACCGTAGAATTCGAGGGCTTCGACCATCGGTTGCTGGTCGAAGACGATGGCCCCGTCCTCGTCGAAGACGTGGGCGTCGTTGGCCAGGGCGAACGGCTGGAAGCATTGGAGAGTGAACTGGCTCTGGTCGGACCCCAACAGGCAGCCGTAGACGTTGTTCTCCGGGTCGTGGGTGGCGGCTGCGAACTCCTCGAAGCTCTGCCAGTCCGTGGGTTCGGGTAATCCAAGCTCCTGGCGGACCGACGGTCGGTAGAGCGTGAGTTGCTGCCAGGTGTACAGGGGGACCCCGTAGTAGCCGCCGTCCCCGGTCGCGGCGAACTGCAGGGTGGAGTCATAGAACTTGTCCTCGCCGATGGTCTCGACGACGGTGGTGGCGTCCTCCGGTTGGAGGGCCTCCCGGGCGCTGTACAGCGCCCGGGTGCTGAGTTCCCCCGTGGCGGGGAGGGTGTTCGAGGCGACCGCGCTCGTGATCTCCGTCGGAAGGTCGGCTTCCGGGACGTCCCGTTGGTTGAGGGTGACCCCCGACTCCTGGGTCCAGGTGGACCCGAGTTCCGAAATCGTCGCCTTGCGTTCGGAGGCCGTCTCGAAGTGGAGGAAGGTGATCGAATCGACGGACCCATCACCGCCGCCGTCGCCGGTGAGTGCCGAACAGCCCGCCAGCCCGAGGGTGGCAGCACCGGCTCCGGCCTGGAGGAGTTGTCGTCTGGTCGGTGCCACGGCCTGGGACTGGTCGGCGTCGGTCATCGGATGACGATTACCCGTCGCCCGTTCCTCGCTTAAGCCTTATGTCGCCCCAGGAGATGGTGTCGACCCGGACGGTGTGCCGTCAGGGGATTTATAAGGTGCGATGGCCTCTCATCGGGCGATGAAACGGTTCCTCCTGGTCCGACACGGGGAGACGACATGGAACCGGGAGGGTCGCATCCAGGGGTGGGCCCACGCGTCGTTGAACGACGCGGGCCGGCGGCAGGCCCATGCGGTCGCGACCCACCTCGCGGCCGACGCACCGGACGTCACCGAGATCTACGCCAGCGACCTGCCCCGCGCCGTCGAGACCGTCGACATCATCCGCGAGGAGGCGTTCCCGGACGTCCCGGTCACCGTCGACGAGGGGTGGCGGGAACGGGACTTCGGCGTGTTCCAGGGCTACGATAGCGGGTCGTTCTTCGAGGAGTACCCCGAATACGCGGTGATCGAACGCGGGCACGAGGCGGCCGCGAGGACACCGGAGAAAGGCGAGTCCTACCTCGAGTTCCGTAATCGGATCCTCGACCAGTGGGCGACGTTCACGCGAAAGGTCACCGCCGACGAGGTGGTCCTCGTCGTCCACGGCGGGGTGATCCGCGTGATCGTCGCCGCCATCGAGGGGCTCAGCATGCCCGAGGCCATCCAGGAGGTCCAACCCGACAATGCGGCGGTGACCGAGATCGCCTACGACTGTGGCCGGGAGGAGGCGCGGGTCGTCGACCGGAACCGGAACGAGCACCTTGGGCGTCGCCGCGTCTGAGACCGGTCCGGGACCCAAATGCTATACCCGGGGTCGCCGAACGCGGAGCGAATGCCACGCGCCACGGTCGAGTCGGTGGAGACCTACGACGTCGCTGACGACACCGTCACCCTCCAGTGTCGGGTAGCTGTCGACGACGGGGAGGCATCTGATGGCGACACCGTCACCCTCCCGGACCGGACCGACCCGGTTCAGCTCGCGTTCCTCTCCCCGCGGGTGTTCCGGTTCGTCTTCGATGCGGTGCCGGAGGCCGGCGGCCCGACGACGACGATGGAGGTCGACCGTGGTGCCGTCGAACAACCGGTCGATCTGACGGTCACGGAACGGGGCGAGGATCTCCTGATCGAGACGGGGGCCCTCACCGTCGTCATCGGGTTAGCCTCGTGGTCCTTCGAGGTCCGGGACGCAGATGGGTACCGGTTGCTCACCGAGCAACACCAGGACGTCACCGCGAAGGGGGAGCGTCGCGTCGACCCACTGGGGTACACCGCCGAACGCACCAACCGGTGGCCGTTGAAGCTCACGGAGGCCGGGTCGGCGTTCACCCTCGGGGGTGACGAGCACCTGTATGGGTTCGGCGAACAGTTCACCGAGTTCGACGTTCGCGGCCAGACCATTGAGGCCTGGGTCACCCAACCGAACGGGGCCGAGACCGGACACGCCTACAAGAACGTCCCGTTTTTCCTCTCGACGAAGGGGTACGGGTTGTTCGTCGACACGACGAGCAAGGTCACCTTCGACGTCGGCGACACGTCGGTGGTGACCCACGACGTCACCGTCGACGCCGATACGTTCTCGTTCGTGTTCATCGGCGAGTCGTCCTTCCCCGCCGTCCTCGAGACGTACACGGCGTTGACAGGGCGGGCCCCCCGTGTCCCCGACTGGAGCTACGGGGTGTGGCTCTCCCGGGCGTCCTACGAGTCCCAATCCGAGGTCGAGGCGATCGCCGACCGCGCCCGTGCGGAGTCGTTGCCGTGTGACGTCTTGCATCTCGACCCCGGGTGGTTGGACGGGTTGTGCAGCTTCGAGTGGGATCGAGCGGCCTTCCCCGATCCCAAGGGGATGATCGAGGCATTGCACGCCGACGATTTCAGGGTGTGTCTCTGGGAGTACCCCTACGTCCTCTCACGGACCGACGCCTTCGATACCGCCCGGGACGCGGGGTACCTCGTCGAGGACGGGACCGGGGCGCCCTACGTCCTCGACCGGTTGAGTTGGAGCACCGACCGCGGGGGCATCGTGGATTTCACCGACCCCGCGGCCAGGGAGTGGTGGCGGGAGCGACACGGACCGTTACTCGACATGGGCGTCGATGCGTTCAAGGTCGACTTCGGGGAGTACCTCCCGAACGACGCGGTCCTTGCCGATGGTCGGAGTGGTCGGGCCGTCCGCAACGAGTTCCCGAACCGGTATGCGGCCACCGTCTGGTCGGCCATGGAGGACGCGGGTGTCGAAACGCCGGTGTTGTGGACGCGGTCCGGCTGGGCCGGCGGTCAACAGTACCCGGTGCACTGGGGCGGGGATCCGGCCGCGACCTGGGAGTCGATGGCGGCGTCCTTCCGTGGTGGTCTGTCACTGGGCCTGTCCGGGTACGCCTACTGGAGTGTCGACATCGGCGGCTTCCACGGGGACCCCACGCCGGAGCTGTACGTGCGGTGGGCGCAGGCGAGTCTGTTGGGGACCAGTCACGCACGGTTCCACGGGACCACGCCCCGGGAACCGTGGGCGTTCGGGGAGGAGGTCCTCGACATCGTGCGGGAGTACGCCATCGAACGGTACCGGTTGCTCCCGTACCTCCGGACGCTCGGCGCGATCGCCGCCGAACGTGGCCTCCCGGTGATGCGCCCCCTCGTCCTCGAGTTCGAGGACGACCACGGTGCCCGCACCTGCGGCGACGAACTCATGGTGGGGCCCGCACTCCTCGTCGCCCCCATCCTCCAGCCGGGGGGCCGACGGTCGGTGTATCTGCCCCCGGGCGAGTGGGTTGACTACTGGACCGGCGAAACCGTCGACGGCGGCCAGACCCTCCAGCGGGGGTGTGCCCTCGCGGACCTGCCGGTGTACGTGCGGGCGGGGACGATCCATCCCCGCACCGAGGCGGTCGGGGAAAGCGTCCCGACGACGGCGATGGATCCGCTCACGCTGCGGGCGCCACTGGCAGACGGAGCGGCGACGGGCGAGGTCCTGGACCCGGCGACCGACGCCCTCCAGGACGTCTCCGTCCACCAGGCCGAAGCCACCCTCCGAGTGGAGGCCGGCCTCTCCTCGCGGGTGGACGTCGAGGTCGAGAACGTCGACCAATCGCCCGACCGCGTCACCGTCGACGGCACCACACTCGACCCGGTCGAGGCCGATCCCGCTCCCGGCGAGTGGATGGTGACCGACGACGGCGCCCGAGTACGGGTGCGTGGCCCCTGACGGACTAGAAGAACGTCGTGGCGTCGACGAGGTGTGCCCGCGCCACGGCCTCGTCGAGTTCGATGCCCAGGCCCGGGCCCTCGGGGACGCGGATGGCGCCGTCCGCGATCACCGGGTCGTCGCTGGCGACGCGGTCGACGAGGTCGCCCCACCACGGGACGTCGTGGGCGTGGTACTCCAAGGCGATGCAGTTCGGGATCGCGGCACACGCGTGGACGCCGGCGATGGTGCCGACCGGGCTCGATATGTTGTGGGGTACCAGGGGGATGGCGTGCATGTCACAGAGGTCCGCGATCCGGAGGAGTTGTCGGAGTCCGCCACACCGGGTGACGTCCGGGGCGGCCATGTCGAGTGCGTCCGGGAGGTACTCCAGGAACTCCTGGGGTGTCGTGAGGTTCTCCCCGGTGAGTATCGGCGTCGTGCTGTCGGCGGTGACGCGGCGGTGGGCGGAGACGGCTTGGGGCGGGCACGGGTCCTCGATCCACGCGAGGTCGTAGGGGGCGAGGGCGTCGACGAGGCGGGTGGCGGACTCGACGGTGAAGTTCCAGTGCAGGTCGACGCCGAGGGTCACATCCGGGCCGACCGCGTCTCGGACCGCCTCGACCAGACTGACCTTGTGCCGGATCGCGTCGTTGTCGAGGCGACGGGCGGCGGTGTCGACGCCCGTCGTGGAGGGGACATCGAGGTCGAACTTGAGGGCGGTGAACCCGTCGTCGAGCACGGCCTGCGCGGCCCCGGCGTAGGATTCGGGGGTGTACACCTCCTGGGGGTCGCGTCGCTGGGCGGCGCCCAACGACGCGCCGCCGTGGGTGTCACAGTACAGGGGCACCCGTTCGCGATAGGTACCGCCGAGGAGTTCGTAGACGGGGACGTCGAACAGCTTCCCGGCGATGTCCAGGAGCGCGATCTCGATGCCGGCGAAGGCGGCCTGGCCCATGCTCCCGGGGTCGGTGCGTTCCTGGTCGAGGTGCGCGAGGAGGCGACGCGAGTCCAGGGGATTCTCACCCACGATCAGCGACGCCAGTCGCTCGACGATGTCGATGGCCTCCTCCCCGATGAACGTCTCGCCCAAGCCCGTGACGCCGGCGTCGGTCTCGACCCGGACGAGTCCCCACGGGAAGTTCCCCTGGATGGCGGCGGTCTCGACCCCGGTGATCGTGACGTCGCGGTCCGGTGGTCGGTGCCCCTCGGGACGGCGGAGGTCACGCCAGGGGACACCGCCACCCTCGGGGATGATGTAGTCCTCGTCGGTCATCGCCGGACAGTGCCTCGCCCCGGTAGTAAGACTACGGGTGCCGGAGTCCCTACGTTCAAGTACCGTGGCCCCGGCCTGGAGAAAGATGACACTCGACGCGGGCATCATCGGCACCGGCGGCGTCGCCGGCCTCGGCCTATTGGGGATGCACGACGAGGCCGACATCGGCGCCGACCCCGTGCCCGCGAGCCACGCCGGCGGCTACGCGCGAAGCGACCGCATCGACCTGGTCGCGGCCGCCGACATCGACGCCGACCAACTCCAGACCTTCGGAGAGATCTACGACATCCCCGCGGCCCGCCGATACACCGACCACGAGGCGATGCTCGCCGTCGAGGACCTCGATGTCGTCTCCGTTGCCACCCCGACCTACCTCCATCACGACCACGTCATCGACGCCGCCCGCAGCGCGGCAGCCCCCGACGTGATCTGGTGTGAGAAACCGATCGCCGCCAGCGTCGCCGACGCCGAGGCGATGGTCGAGACGTGTGCGGAGACAGACACCGACCTCGTCGTCAATCACACGACGCGGTTCACTGACAACATGATCGCGGTGCGCGAGCACCTCCGCGACGGCCTCCTCGGGGACGTGCGGTCGGTGTCCACGATGTTCCGGATGGAGGTGGTGCGCAACGCCACCCACGTCCTCGACACGTTGGTGTTCCTCCTGGACACGGAGGCCCGCACCGTCAGTGGCTACCTCACCGGCGAGAACGAGGTCGTCGACGCGCTCGGCGCCGACGTCGCCGTCGACGACCAGGGCGGTGGCGGCCACGTCGTCTTCGCGGACGGGACCTTCGCCACCGTCGACTGCACGGTCCCCCGGGAGATCGCCACCTACCGATACGAGCTGGTGGGCACCGACGGGAAGCTGTCCATCGGGATCACCGACGGCGAGTGGCGGTACTGGACGCTGACCGAGGACGGCCACGTCGAGGCCGACCTCCCCGGGGTCGCCCCCGACCCGGACGAGTGGGCGCGGGGATTCGCCACCGCCGTCGACCATCTGGCCGACCTCGCGACCGACCCCGACACAACCAACCGGTCCCCCGGCGAGACGGCGATCGAGTCCCTGGAGATGATCGTCGCCCTGTTCGTCTCACACTACACCGACAGCCACATCTCCCTGCCCCTCGCGGACCCGGTACGGGACGTGACCGTCACCTCCTGGTAGCAGTGCCGCGACGACCACCAACACGAGACACCGAACTCATGCACGTACGGTTCCGCGATCCGGCCGGCAACATCCGCATCGGACGATGGACAGACGATGGCGTCGCGTTCGGGGGCCGTGAGTACGACCACGCGGCCGTCGACGTCCTCCCACCGACCGACCCCTCGAAGGTGGTGTGTGTCGGGTTGAACTACGCCGACCACGCCGCCGAGTCCGGGATGGACGTCCCGGACCGACCGTGGCTGTTCTTCAAGACCCCCAACACCGTCACCGGCCACGGCGCCTCCGTCCCCCTCCCACCGGGGAAAGACCGGGTGGAGTACGAGGCCGAACTCGGTGTCGTCATCGACGAACAGTGTCGGAACGTGGATGCGGCCGACGCCATGGACGTCGTCGCCGGGTTCACCGCGGTCAACGACATCTCGAACCGGGACGACCAACGCGAGGAACAGAACTGGGTGCGGGGCAAGGCCTTCGACAACGCCGCGCCCATGGGCCCGGCGATCGCTCCCCCGGAAGCGGTGCCCGGTGATGCGACCATCGAGTTGCGGGTCAACGCCGACATCCGCCAGTCCTCGAGTCGCGATCAGTTGATCTTCGATGTGCCGACGCTCATCGAGGAGATCACGACGCTGCTCACCCTGGAACCGGGGGACGTGATCGCGACCGGCACCCCCGCCGGCGTCGGCCCGCTTTCCCCCGGCGACACGGTCGAGATCGACATCGAGGGCGTCCCCACCCTGCGCCACGACGTCACCACGGCGTGAGGGCGAACGGTTTTATCTCGGCGCCGGGTCGGGTCCCGGTATGGAGATCACGGGCGTCGACCAACACCATCTCGTCTACGAGTTAGACGGGACGTGGGAACCGTCATGGGTGCCCGGCGCGACCACTCACACCCACGAACTCGACCTGTTCGCACTCCAGACCGACGCCGACATCACCGGGTACACCGCCGTCCCCTCGTTCCCGGGTGGTGGCCTCGACCTGGCCGCCGGGTACGAATCCGTCCTCCGTGGCGAGGACCCCCGGGAGATCGAGGCCGTATTGGAGAAACTGGAGACCATCGACTTCCTCGGAGCCGACGCCTGGCATCTCGAGGTGGCGTTGTGGGACATCCTCGGGAAGAGCGTCGGCGAACCGGTGTGGCGGTTGTTGGGTGGGTCCCCCGATCCGATCCCGGTGTATGCCAGCACCGGGGAGCGCCAAGCCGCCGAGGACCGCCTCGCGTACGTCGAGGACCGGGTGAGCGAGGGGTTCACCGGGGTGAAACTCCGGTTCGGGGCCGAGGACCCCGAGGACGACCTCTACGTGGCGCGGTACGTCCGCGAGGAGTTCCCCCAACTCACCCTGATGGTCGACGCCAACATGGGGTGGACGATGCGGTTGGCCGACGCCGACCCCGTACGGTGGACGCCGAAACAGGCGCAATCGATCGCCCACGCCCTCGAGGACCTCGCACCCGTGGCCTGGCTGGAGGAGCCGTTACCGATGCACGATTACGACCGGCTGGCGGAATTACGCGCTGCGACGGACATCCCGATCGCGGGCGGGGAGTCGGTGAACGGGGTGACGCCGTTACGGGAGTACATCCGCCACGACTCCCTTGACATCCTCCAACCTGACGCGGTGTTCGCGACGGGGATCCGTCGCGCGAAGACGATCGGCGATCTAGCGGCCGTACACGGGTTGGGGTTCGCACCCCACACCTGGTCGAACGGGGTGGGGTTGGCGGCGAACCTCCACGTGATGGCGGCAACGGACACCCGCTGGTGTGAGTACCCCTTGGAGCCGCCGGCGTGGGACGCCCCGGCCCGGGACTTCCTGTTGGCCGACCCGTTGACCCCGACCGACGGGGCGATCGCGGCGCCGTCGGGACCAGGGTTGGGCGTGGAGCTGGACTGGACGGCGATCGAGACCGCAGAACAACCGCTCTAATCGGGTGGGTCGACCTCGATGGCGTCGCCCGTGGCGGCGCTCTCGTAGGCGGCGTCGATGGTGGCGGCGTCGACGAGGGCGTGGTCGCCGTCGGGTTCCGGGCGCTCCCCGGTCTGGACGTGGGCGGCGAAGTACTCGAGCTGGCGTCGCATCTCGTTGGTGTCGATGCTGACCGACCGGCTATCCTCGGGGCCGACGACGGTGGCGGTGACCTCCCCGAAGAACGCGGGGTCGAGGACGAGTTCGGCGTCGGTACCGACGAGGTGGAGGTGGTCGCCCCGGGCCGACAATTGGCTGGCGGTCACCGCCGCGACCAACCCGTCCGCGAAGGACAGGGTGAGTGCGGCGTCCTGGTCGACGCCGTCGAAGCGGGGGTCGGGACTCTGGGTGGTGGCCTGAACACGGATGGGGTCCTGTCCGGTGAGGAACCGCAGGGTGTTCAACGGATAGATACCCAAATCGATGAGGGCACACCCACCCGCGAGGTCGGGGTCGAGGCGCCACTGGTCGGTGGTCGGGCCGATAGCGGTGAAGAGGTCCTGGCTCATCGTCGCCTGGGCGTGGACCGGGGTGCCGAGACCGCCGTTGTCGATGACGGCGCGCGCCCACCGGACGACGGGGTCGACCTGCAACCGGTAGGCGACCTGGAGGACGACGTCGGCGTCGGCACACGCGTCACGGAGGCGGCGGGCGCGGTCGGCGGTCGTCTCGACGGGCTTCTCACAGAGGACCGCTTTCCCGTGGCGGGCAGCGGTCTCGACGTGGTCGAGGTGGGTGGCGTTGGGCGTGGCGACGTAGACGGCGTCGTAGCGGTCCCTGGCCTCGCCGTCGGCGTAGGCCTGGTAGGAGAGGGCGGTGGCGTCGTACTCGCCGGCGACGCGGGTGGCTTTCTCGGCGGAGCCGCTGACCACGGCGCCGACGGTGACGCCGTCCGCGGCGGCCGCCGAGGGGAGGACCCAGTCGGTGGTGAACCCGCCGAGGCCGACGAAGGCGATGGCGACGGGGTCCCGGTCCGGCGTGGTCCAGGCCCAGTCGCGGTGGGGAGCGACGGGCGGGAGGTCCATGCGTCGGGGCCGCCGCCCGCCGTGAAAAAGGCTCGGCTCACCGGGACCAACGGGGCTAAACGGGTGCGGTCCTCGGCGTCGGGTATGGGAACGGTGCCGGACCCGGTCGAGCGACGATTGCGGGGCGCCGCGTTGATCGCGCACCTCGCGA
The DNA here is from genome assembly GCA_042216925.1 of Halobacteriaceae archaeon. Classification (GTDB taxonomy): domain Archaea; phylum Halobacteriota; class Halobacteria; order Halobacteriales; family Halobacteriaceae; genus JBDGTJ01. The sequence goes on along the minus strand of JBDGTJ010000005.1, from coordinate 23,302 downwards.
CGTGTGGGGACGGGCGGCCCCACGTCGCACCGGTGTGGTATGGGTACCCCGAGGCGGACGTCCTCGAGGTGTTGACGACGGGCCGGAAGCTGGCGAACATCCGCACGAACCCGCGGGTTGCCGTGTCGATCCAGCGGGATACCGACGGGGAGGCGGAGTGGTACGTCGTCCTCCGGGGGACAGCCGAGGTGATCGAGGACGACGCTGCGATCCGGGAGGCAGCGGCCTACATCAACCCGAAGTACGACGCCCCGGCCGACGCCTGGGCGGAGAACACACTCGTCAGGATCGAGATCGGGTCGGTGTCACACGGGGCGTACTGACCGCGGTCAGGCCTTCCGGGCGAAGGCGAGGGTGCCGTTGATGGAGTCGATGTAGGCCTGAACGGTCTCACCCTCGCGGGCGCCGCTGACGAAGATCGTGTACTTGCCGCGTTCGGCGACGCCGTCGCCCTTCCGACCCGTGCCGGTGATGGTGACCTCGACGGTGGCGCCTTCCTCGAGCGTGGGGCGGTCGGCACTGCTGGTGTCGACGGTGTCCGCGGCGACGGGGCGGAACGCCCCACACGCCTCACAGCGGAGCATGTCGATGCCGTCCTCGCGGACGAGGCGGGTATCGGGGAGGCCACACTCGCCACAGGTGACATACTCGGCGACGTAGGCATCGATGGCGGCCTCGAAGTCGTCGACCCCGAACGAGCCATTATACCGGGCGCGGTCCCCGTCGAACTGGCCGTTGGTCCCGAACTGGCGTTGGAGACTGCGGTGGAGGTGTTCCGGGTCCCGGCCAACGGCCTCGGCGATCGCGGCGAGATTGGTCAACCGGGTGAACGCACCGTCTGTCTCCCCGGCGGGGTCCGGGATGGAGAGGCGGGACTCGCTTGCTGACGGGCGGTCTGGCATCGCCGTGTGGGCACGGCTGAGGGCGTCGTCGTAGTCCATACATCCCGGAGGTGGTGACGACGTATAGTCCCCCCGAGAGTCGGGCTACCACGCCCCACGATACTCAGGAGCCGAGGCCGCCGGTGCCGCTTGCGGCGTCCGGTAACTCGTTCCGGTCGACGGGCAACCCGAGCTCCTCGAGGGCGGCCTCGAGATGGTCTTCGTCGGCGTAGTCGGCGCCGGCGTCCTCCCGGATGCGTTGGGCGGTGGCCAGGACCTCGCCCCGGCGGTCGTCGGGGATCTCGAAGACGTCGGTGGTCAACTCGATGGTGAGGCCGTTGTGGTCGCGGGTGTACAGCGACTGGAAGATGCCGCGGTCGAACTGACTGAACTGGATGCCCTCGTCGGTGAGGGCGTCGACCACCGCCTGGTACCGGTCGGGGTCGAAGTTGAACGCGAGGTGGTGGACGGCGCCGATCCCGGTCTGTTGGGGGCGTGGGTCCGAGGTCCGGTCGGGTTTCACGAAGAAGGTGAGGATGCGGCCATCGCCGGTGTCGAAGAACAGGTGGGTTTGGCTTGGGTCGTCGAGGTTCGGTTGTCGCAACACGAGGGGCATCCCGAGGATGTCCCGATAGAACTCGACGGTGTCGGCCTCGTTGCTCCCGATGAGGGTGACGTGGTCGGTGCCGGTGGTGTGCATGGCGCTGTCCGGGGTCGCGGCGGTGACGGGGATGTCGTCCTCGCTCATACCCGTGGTTCGTGGAGAGCAGGGGAAACGGTTGTGCCTTCGGCGGTCAGCACCGCGACCGCGGCGGAGCCCTCATTGGGCTGGGCACCGAACCGGTGGTAATGACCCAGCCACCGGGACCGACGGGCGATCCCGTGTTCGGGAGCAGTCGCCGGTACGCACGGAACCCGTTCACCTTCCTCACGACCCTCGAACGAGCCTACGGCGGCGTCTCCCGGTTCGATATGGGGCCGATCGAGACGGTCGTCGTCACCGACCCCACCTTGATCGAGTCGGTGCTGGTCACCGACGCCGCCCGGTACGAGAAACCGACACTCGGTGGCGCTGCCCTCGACGACCTGCTGGGCGAGGGGCTGTTGTTGAGCGAGGGTGAGACATGGGAGCGACAGCGGACGTTGCTGGCGCCGGCCTACGGGATGGACCGGTTGGCGGGGCTGGCCGACCGGATCACCGGCCACGCCGAGGCGATGGTCGAGGCGTGGGCGGCGGGGGACACCATCGACATCGAACGGGTGATGACCCACGTGACCCTGGACGTCATCCTCGACGTGATGCTCGACGTGGACCTGTCAGATGACCGCGTCGCCGAGATCCAGGACGCATTGGTTCCGGTCGGCGCCCGGTTCGAACCGGATCCCCGACGGTTCGCCGTCCCGGACTGGGTCCCCCTCCCCGGCGACCGCCGGTTCCGGCGGGCCGTCGACACGCTCGACGACGTTGTTGCGGACATCCTCGATCGGCGCCGCGGCTCGGTCGACGCCGACGATACCGACGTGGCTGCGTTGCTGCTGCGGGCGATGGACCGGGGAGAGGTCCCGCCCGACCAGGTCCGCGACGAGCTGGTGACGGTGTTGCTCGCGGGTCACGACACCACCGCCCTGACCCTCTCGTACACGTGGGTGTTGTTGTCAGAACATCCCGACGTCCGCGATCGGGTCACCGCTGAGGTCGAGGCCGTCCTCGACGGTGACCGCCCCACCATGGCAGCCGTTCAGGAACTCGAGTACGTCGAGTGGGTGCTCCGGGAGGCGATGCGGTTGTACCCCCCGGTGTACACCCTGTTCCGCACGCCGACGACGCCGGTCGACCTCGGCGGGTACACCGTGGATCCGGCGGCGAACGTGATGCTCCCCCAGTGGGCGGTCCACCGGTCGGACCGGTACTGGACGGCCCCGGAGACCTTCGACCCGGATCGGTTCAGTCCAGAGCGACGCGGTGACCGTCCCCGGTTCGCGTACTTCCCGTTCGGCGGCGGTCCACGCCGCTGCATCGGCTCCCACCTCGCGATGCTGGAGGCCACACTGATCGTCGCGACCGTCGCCCGGGAGTACACCCTCGAGTATGAGGGGTCGATGCCCCTGTCGTTACAGCCATCGATCACCGCCCACCCCCGCGAGGAGCTCGCGATGACCGTCCATCCCCGCTGAGGCCCGGCACCAACAGTTACCCACCTCCACCCTCTCAGGGTGGGTATGAGTGGCGCCGACGGTCCCCCAGACGATGACAGGTTCGTGGTCCGGGATCCCACCACCACCGAGCGGATCGACGCGGTCGAGCAGACCGAACCGGCGGCCGTCGACGCCGTCGTGGCCGACGCCGCGGCCGCCCAGTCACGGTGGGCGAACAGGTCGGTGGCCGACCGCCGGACCATCATCGATCGGGTGCGGTCGCTGATCCTCGAACGACGCGACGAACTCGCAGAACGGATCAGTCAGGAGACCGGGAAGTCCGTCGCGGACGCCGTCGGCGCCGACCTCGGGCCGGCCCTGGAGACGGCGGCGTTCCTCTTCGATCGTGGTCCCGAGCTCCTGGCCGAAGACGTCCCCGTCACCCGACTGGTGGCGACCGGTCGGAGTACGATCGTCCGCGAGCCGGTCGGCGTGGTCGGCGTGATCACCCCATGGAACTACCCGTTTGGTATCCCGGTCGCGGAGGTGTTGCCGCCGCTGTTCGCCGGGAACGCCGTCGTCATGAAACCGGCCGAGGAGACGACGCTGACCGCGTTGGCGTTGCGTGACCTCCTCCATGAGGCCGGAGTGCCCGAGGAAGTGTTCGCGGTGGTGCCGGGTCGAGGCCCGGTCACGGGGGCGGCACTGGCCGACGCCGCCATCGACCACCTCTCCTTTACGGGGAGTACCGAGGTGGGGTTCTCGCTCAGGGAGTCGTGTGCGGCCCGAGGAGTGTCGACGTCCCTCGAGCTCGGTGGCAGCGATCCCGCGATCGTGTTGTCCGACGCCGACATCGCGTTGACAGCCGCGGGGCTGACGTGGGCGCGGTTCGCGATCGCCGGGCAGTCCTGTGCCGCACCGAAACGGGTGTTCGCCCTCGCCCCGGTCGCCGAGGAGCTGACCGCCGCGATCGTCGCCCGGGTCGAGGCCCTGGATGTCGGCGGTGTCGACGACACTGGCTACGAGGTGGGGCCGCTGATCTCGGGGCCTGCCGTCGAGGAGATCCACGACCAGGTGCAGCGGTCGGTCGAGATGGGGGCGACGGTCCTGACTGGGGGCGAACCCCTCGATCGTGACGGGCACTACTACGCGCCGACGGTGCTGACCGACGTCACCCAGGAGATGCCGGTGATGACCGAGGAGACGTTCGGTCCGGTCCTCCCGATCCAGGCGGTACCAGACCTCGACACCGCCGTCGAACGCGCCAACGACACGCGCTTCGGCCTGACCGGCAGCGTCTGGACCCGGGACACAGACCGGGGTCGAGCGGTGGCCCGCCGCATCGAGGCGGGGACGGTGACCGTCAACGACCACCTCTACACCTTCGTGCTTGGTGCCACCCCGTGGGGCGGGGTCAAAGACAGTGGCGGGGACTTCTCCCACGGGCGGTGGGGACTCGAATCAGTGACCGAATCGAAACACCTCCACGTCGCCCCCGGGGAGACCGGCGTGAGGACGGGGCGACTGCGGAACCCGTGGTGGTTCCCCTACGACGCCGACACCGCCGCGACTCTCGGTGCGATGCTCGCGACCGTGTACGGCACCGGCGTCCGGAATCGGGTGCGGGCCGGTATCGAGATGGTCTGGCGGGTGGTGTCGTGACACTCCTCGGGGTGACGGTCGTCGTCGGTCTCCTGCTCGCCGGGGTTGTCGTCGCCGACGCACTCGACGTCGATCGACGTCGCCGAGCGTTACCACGGTGGCTGGGACTCTCGATCGTGGGCGTCGCCTTCATGCCGGTCCTGGCCCTCGAGGGCGGACTGGTCCCCTGGACAGGCGACCTGGCCCTGGTCGGAGCGGTCCTCACCGCCCTCACCCTGTACATCGGGGTGCCGTTCGTGGTTGCCCCGGTGTTCGGAGCGACAGAGGCGACGACCGATGAACCGGACCTCGTCGGCACCCACGTCCGACCCCAGTCGGATGCCTACCACGCCGGGATCTACCGGGTCGTCGGCGCCTCGGGACTGGTCGTTCTCCTCCGGGTGACCGACGAGACGGGTCGCCGCCGCCACACCGGGTCGGTGATCGACGTCGACGCCGACACCCTCGAGACGGCGTTCGCGCCGGCGACCGACCCCGATGCTGGCCTGCACCCGCTGCGAACACTGCACACCGAGGTGACGGGCGTAGCCTGGCGGGTGCGGGAACTGGTCGGGGGGTTCTTGAAGTAGGAGGCGGCCCTTGGAGGTCCCGGAATGACGCCCACGGACCGTGACTCACCTGCCCGCTGGCGCCAGGTGGGAGCAGTGATCGCGTATGCGGTCGGGGGCGCTGTCGTCACCGGTGCTGTCACCCTCGCGGTCCTCCTCGGGGTGGAACCGATCCAATCGGTGGTCTACGACCTCTACTATCTCCAGGGCGGCCCCAGCGAGGCGACCCAGACGGCGGTCCTCGCCAGCGTTCTCGGTGCGACGAGCGCCGGCCTGGCGACCGCGTTCCTCGCGGGCGACAGTGTCGCCAACTCGGCCATCGACCGACGATCGATCGTCGTCGCGGTCCTCGTCGTTTGTGGGGTCGTCGCGGCGTTCCTGGCGGTGGCCCTCCTCGGGTTGGCGGCGTTGCCCACCGCGTTGGTGCTCATCGCACTCGCGGCCGTCGGCGTGCCGGTCGGTCTCTGGTATTGGGGTCGTAGCCGACCGCGTGGGGTAGCCGCGTTCCTCGGTGGTGTCCCCGTCGTCGTGTTCGTGTTGTTGGTCGCGGGCGTCGGCCTCGGGTGGGGATGGGGGTATGGCGTCGTGGCCGAGGAGGTGCCCGACGCCACCGCCGAGGCGGACTTCGGGACGGTGCCGGCGGTAAGCGAGGACCTGTTCAGTGCCGGGAGCTGCGAGACTGGGACGGACGGACTGGAAACATGTCGCCTCGAACTGCGGGACTACCCCCACGAACTCGCAGCGATCCGGTTCCTCGCGGCCCACGGCGTCAGATGCCCCTACCAGGGCAGTGGGGAGCGAGCGGGATCGTTCCTGGCCACGGCCGGTGACACCACCTACCGCGTCACCTGCGTTACCCACGGGGACTGAACCGAGATTTATGGGCCGGGCCCGGGTACCGGGCGGTGACGGCGATGAGTCACTCCGGAGGACGATCCCCGACGGCCAGCCTCGGGTTGCTCGATGCGACGATGGTGGGGAGCGGGGCGATGATCGGGGCCGGCATCTTCGTGTTGACCGGGTTGGCCGCCGACATCGCGGGTCCCGCAGCGATCGTGGTGTTCGCGCTCAACGGGGGTGTAACCACTTATGGCGTTGTCCTACGCGGAACTCGCGAGTGCAATCCCGCGGAACGGCGGTGGGTACGCCTACGTGCGGGAGGTGTTCGCCGCCCCGATCAGTTTCGTGATGGGGTGGACGCGCTGGTTCACCTACATGATCGCCGGCGCCCTGTACGCCATGGGCTTCGCCGCGAACTTCCGTGAGTTCGCCCACCTCTACGGGCTGACCCTCTCGTTCGCGGCGACGTTCCCGGAGCTGTACGCGTTGCTGTCGGTGGTCATCCTCGTCGGGTTGAACGCCGTCTCGACGAAAGCAGCGGGGGGCGCGGAGACGGTGATCACCCTGGTGAAAATCGGGATTCTGGGCGTGTTCATCGTGTTCGGGCTGCCCGTCGCCTCCACCGCGGAGTTCGATCCGTTGTTCACCAACGAAGTGCTGTCGGTGTTGCCGGCGATGGGGTTGACGTTCATCGCCTTCCAGGGGTATGACCTGATCGCGACGGTGACCGAGGAGGTCCACAACCCCCGGTAGAACATCCCGCGGGCGATCATCCTGAGTGTCGTCGTCACGGTCGTCGTCTACCTCTCGGTGGTCTTCGTCGCCATCGGCGTCCTGGGCGCGGCACCGCTCGCAGCGGCGGGGGAGACCGCGATCGCGGTGGCCGCCGAGGAGTTCATGCCCGCGATCCCCATCATCGGGACGGGTGCGGCTGTGATCGCGTTCGGCGCGGTGTTCTCGACGATCAGTGCGTTGAACGCGGTGGTGATCGGGTCGAGTCGGGTGGCCTTCGCTATGGGCAGAGAACGCCAGTTACCCGGTGTCCTCGGGCGGTTACACCACCGGTACGGGACGCCGTTCGTCGCGATCGTGGCCAGTGCCGTCGTCATGGTGGTGGCGGTCCTGGTCGTCCCGATCCGGACGGTGGGCAACCTCGCGAGTCTGTTCTCGTTACTGGGCTTCGTCGTGGTGAACCTCGCGGTCATCCGGTTGCGCCGCCAGCAACCCGATCTGAACCGCCCGTTCGAGATCCCGTACTACCCGGTGCCACCCGTGTTGGGCATCGTGTGCAACCTGTTGTTGGGCCTGTTCATCGACCCGCGGACGTGGCTGTTGGCACTCGCGTGGCTCGTGATCGGCGTGGCGGTGTACTCGCTGTTGGTACAACGAGGCTACCAACCGAGTCCGGAAACGGTGATATCCGACGACGAGACCGTGCCGGCAGCCGAGGAACTCGAGGTGGACGGAGAATAATCATGTCAGCATCCAATCCAACCCAACGCATCGTGATCGCCGGCGGCGGAACCGTCGGCTTACAGACCGCTCGACTCCTCGACGACCGTGGTCACAACGTCGTCCTCATCGAACGAGATCCAGACCGGGTCGCCGCGCTGGGCGACGAGTACGTCGCCACCGTCATCGAGGGCAACGCCGCACGGCCGAGCGTGTTACAGCAGGCCCAACCCGATCGGGCCGACGTGGTGGCCGCGTTGACCGACGACGAGGACGCGAACTTCGCCGTTTGTCTTGCCGCCCAGCGACTCGCCGCGGTCCGCACCGTGATGCGGGTGACCAGTCCGCCGGACGATCTCTACGAGGAGTTCGTCGACGGGTTCGTGTTCCCGGAGCACTACGGTGCGCGAGCGGCCACCAACGAGATCATCGGGAGAGGGGTGCGCACCGTCGAGGACGTCTTCGGTGACGTCGAAATCGTCGAAATCGAGATCACCGAGGATGCCCCCGTCGCGGGCAAGCGCCTCGAGGAGGTGCGGTTACCCCGGGGGAGCTTGATCATCGTCGACGCGACCGGGGACCGGATCGGGGGGCCGGACACGGAGCTGGAACCGGGGCACCGGTACGTCCTCGCGATCGAAGCCGACGTCGTCGACGAGGTCATGAATCTCCTTCGGGGGTAGCCTCGTCCTCGAGGGCCGCGGCCTCCAGCCCGAAGTCCGCGGCGGTGGCCCGCCAGAACTCCTCGTACCCCTCCTCTTCGCCACGGACGGTGCTCTCCCCACTCTGGACGCGGTCGAGTTTCAGGTCGATCTCCTCGGTGAGTCGGTCACCGACGTCGTCGGCGATGATCCCGGCCTGTTGGGCGTCCATGACCGCGCTTTTCTCCTGGCGGAGGATCTGGCGTTCCCCGGTGAGCAGTTCCTCCTCGCGGATCTCGGGGTGGGTGTCCAGGAGTTGGCGGATGGCGTCGTTGAGGTCGGCTTTCTCCCGTTCGTACTCCGCGGTGAGTTCCTCGTAGGTTCCGGCGGAGAGCTGGCCGCGGGCGTTCAACCGTTCGGCGGCTTCGAGGGCGCTGTCGACGGCGCGGGCGCGGCCGACGAGCAGTTGGTAGAGGTCGGCGGCCTCCGATCTGGTGGCGATGCCGAGCCGATCGAGGAGGCGACCCATCGTCAGGCCCTGGACGATGAGGCTGAACGCCGCGACGCCGAACACCATCGCCCGCAGTTCTTCCCGGTAGGGGAACGGCGCCCCGGAGGGCAGGGTGGTGGGAAGGCCCAACACCAACGCGATCGGGATGGAGGCGTGGAGGCCGCCCCAGACCATGACGTGTTGGTAGGCCAACGGGACCGAGGGGGTGCGGAACCGGTTGAGTATGGCGGTGAACGGGTAGACGACGAGGGCGCGGACGGCGATGACGAGGACGATGGCGACGCCGATGAGATCGGCGTAGGCGAGTAACTGGTCGATCGGCGTGCTGGTACCGATGGCGACGAAGATGAACGTGTTGACGATGAAGGCGGCGGTCGCCCACGTGTTGAACACCGAGATCTTGGTGCGGGGACTCATCGCGTACTCGCGGCCGGGATTGCCGATGACGAGGCCGGCGGCCACGGTCGCGATCACGCCCGAGACGGCGAGGTAGTGCTCGGCGAGCAGGAAACTCCCGTAGGCGAGGATGACAGTGAGCACGATCTCGGTCATGTGCTCGTCGAGGTGGACCATCACCCGGTAGATCAGGTAGCCGGTCGCGGCACCGACGACGGCGCCGCCGAGGCTACTGAGGGTGATGCCGACACCGAGGTCGACGAGGCGGTCGACCGTGAAGGTGTCAGGTGTGGCGACGCCGGTCTCCTGGATGACCGCCAGCAGCGCCGAGAAGACGACGACGCCGACCCCGTCGTTGAGGAGGCTCTCGCCCTCGATGATGGTGGCCAACCGATCGGGGGCGCCGAGTTCGTCGAACAGCGCCAGGACCGAGACGGGGTCGGTGGGGAGGATGGTGGCGGCGAACAGCAACGCTACGAGCAACGGGAACTCGAAGGCATAGGCCCCGGCGAATCCGAGGAGGACGACCGCCACGAGGAGGCCGGGAACGGCGAGGACGAGGACGGGTGCGAGGTTGCGGCGGAACTGGTCGAGGTCGGTGGTGGCGGCGCCCTCGAACAACAGTGGGGGTAACAACACCAGGAGGATGATGTCGTGGGAGAGTTCGACGCCCAGGGACACGCCGGCCACGGAGGCGGCCAGTCCCGCGATCAGCAAGGCGATGGTGTAGGGGAACCGCCCGATCTTCGCGACGGCGATGCCGACACCGGCCGCGAGGACGAACACCGCCAACAGGTCGAGTAACCCCGCGGTGATGCTCGCCGCCATACGAGATGCCTGCACCACCGCACACAAACGGTTTACCCCTACAGCTTTGAGGGCTGCCACCGTAGTCACTTCGTTGAGATGTCAATCACGTCAACAGACCAGTTACCGCCCCGAGACACCCCGAAGTACCGGCGTCTCCGCCGGTGGAACGCCGTGATGGCCCTGTTGCACTTCGCCCAGGCGGCGGCGATGGTGTACCTCGCCGAGGCCGTCGAGTGGTCGATCACGATCACCCGCCTGGAGTTCGACACCGTCACCCAGTCGTTGACCCCGGTCGCGGTGCCGTGGATGGAGGTGCCCCTCCCGTATCTGGTCGTGGCGTTCCTCGCCATCTCGGGGATCGCCCACACCTGGGTTGCGGCCGTGCGCTACGACCGGTATGTCACCTACCTCGAACGCGGGATGAACCCGTACCGGTGGTATGAGTACGCGGTGAGTGCCTCGCTGATGATTGTCGTCATCGCGATGCTCTCGGGAATCTGGGATCTGGGGACCTTGATCGCGTTGTTCGGGTTGGTCGCCGTGATGAACCTGTCTGGACTGGTCATGGAGATCCACAACCAGACCACCGCGTCGACGGACTGGACCAGTTACTGGGTCGGGGTCATCGCCGGGATCGTTCCCTGGATCGTCATCGGGAGCACGCTGTGGGCCTCCATCTCGGCGAGTGCGGGTGACGTCCCGGACTTCGTCCTCTACATCTTCGTCTCGATCTTCGTGTTCTTCAACCTGTTCGCGTTGGTGATGGTGTTCCAGTACCGGGAGACCTGGCGGTTCGAGGACTACCTCTTCGGGGAGAAGGCCTACATCGGGTTGAGCCTCGTCGCGAAGTCAGCACTGGCCTGGCAGGTGTTCTTCGGCGCGTTGAACGCGCCCGTCTAGGCGGCGTCGACGAGCTTCTGTCCCTCCAGCCGGGGGACGACGGAGCGACTGTCGATGGCCATCGCGTACTCGTAGAGGTCGGCCGCCCGGCCGTCGTGGTCGCCACCGTAGTCAGGGCCCTTTGCGGTCTCGAGGAGGATCCGGAACTGGGTCCGTTCCCGGTCGGTAGGCGGGTCAGCCCGGAGGTACCGGTCGATGAGGACGGCGCCTAAGACGTCGTCGGTGGCAGGGTCGCCCTCGGACCCGGCTGCCACGAGGTAGGTCGGGGTCGCCCGTTCGCGGAGGTGGGTGCCGACGGCGCGGGCGTTGGTGTACCCGCCGACGTAGACGGCGCTATCGCCATCGATCCGGTGTTTGAGGGTGGTGACGGCGGCGCCGCCGTTGGTCGAGGTCATCGCCGTCGGCCGACCGTCGACGTCGAGTCCCTGGACGTAACTCGGGGAGTTGAAGAAGTCATACCCCGGCTCCGGTTCGAAGGCCGGGGTGTTGTCCCCGCCGATCATCGCCGAGGGGACCCGGTCCTGGAAGGCGGGTTCGTCGCCACGTTCGTCGGTGATGTGGACGTAGGCGGCGCCGTTGCCCAGGAGTTCGGCGACCGTCGTCGAGAAGTGGGTGACGTCGATGACGACGTAGTCCCCGGTCGGGGGGTCTGCGGGGATCTGGGTGCGGCTCTCGAGGATGGTGGCGCCGGTGTCGGTCGGTTCGACAACGCTCATCGTGATTGTGTAAGGGTTCGATCCTAATAGGCAGGTCGCCGGAGCGTCGGGGGTTCGGCGGTCTATCGTGGCGGGTCGAGGCTGGATGGGCCGTCGGTGAGGAGGTGGGGGCCGGGGTCGGTGACGGTGCCCACGACCAACAGCGTGTGATAGGTGTCGGGTTCGAAGGTGATCGACGTCCGGACGAGCTGCTCCCCGGAGTCGGTGTCCTGGACGGTCACCTCGTACTCGTCGGCGCGGTGTTCCGAATACGGTGGGAGGTCCCCGTACCCCCGGTCGGTGAGGACGGGGTGGCCGTCCACGAGGAAATCGAGGTGCGGGGCGTCGGGGATGAAGTGTCCGATGCGGACGTTGAACGTCTCAGCGGCCATCCGTGATCGATGTCGTGAGAGGTCCCGGCTCGCATAACGGTTCCGGCGACCCGAGACGGTGGGGTCACCGAAGATTCGCGTCGTAGGTGCTGGGTCCGGTGGTGAACGTCAGGCGGTCGGTCTGATTACCGTCGACGGTGACCGTGGCCGTCAGTTCGTCGTCGATCGGGCGACCTCGGAGGCGGAGCCGGGTCGCCTCGGCCACCAGCTGTTTGGGGACGAAGATGGTGGCTCGCCGGTTCGGGCCACCCAACCACCGCCAGCGGTCACCGTCCACCTCGTCGACGCTGTAAACGCCCGCGCCGAAGTCCACCGGCATCTCCCGGCCGCCGATGTCGACGGCGGCCAGTGGGTCATCCTGGGCGTCGAGGAGGGCGAGGCTGGCACACCGGAATGCGATGTATCGATGGCCGCCATCGGGGCGTTCGGTGTGGTCGAAGGTGAGGTGGATGGGTGTCCACCGGATGAGTGCGGCCTGGACCGACTGGTCGCCGACGGCCACCGTGTTGTCGGCCGCGGTCACCTCTCGAGAGCGGCGTTCCCAGCCGAACTGGTAGAGGGTGTCCGACCGACCGGCGACGTGGTTGTCGGTCACCGTGGCGTCAACCACGTGGTCGAGGCCGATACCGAAGCCGCCACCGTCGCGGTACACCAACCGGTTGACATCGAATATCTCGTTGCCCCGCAGTGTCACCGCCTCGGCCTGACGGACGTCGATCCCCAGGGCGGCGCCGTGGTCGACGCGATTGCCTTCTGCGACGATGTTCCGGTGTGGGCGGCCCTCGGCCGTGGCCCAGTCGGGGGCCCGGTGGTCGACGAGGATACCGGCTGGGTTCGCGGCCGCGAAGTAGGTGAGCCCCGCCCGTGACAGGTCGTTGTTCCGGATGAGGACGTCGTTGGTCCACCGCTTGTGCGAGGTCGCGTCCCCGGTATCGGCGACGGCCACGATGGGGTGGCGGCCGGTCCCGGTGAAGGTGTTGCCCTCGACGCGGCCCGGTCCCGACCCGAGGCGGAGGGCGTTTGCGGCCGTCTCCCGCACCGTGTTGTTCCGGACGACGAAGTCCCGGTTGGTCTGTGTGCGGTTGGCCAACGAGTCGGCGACAGAGACGGCATCCCGGATCGATGCCTCGAAGGTCAGTCGGTTCGGGATGTCGGGGACCCAGGGGTGTGGCAGGTTTTTCCGGTAGGTGATGTCGGTCACCGGGGGCAGCGCCCCGGTGCGGACGCCGTTCGGGGTGATGACGTCGAGGACGTCCCCCGGTTCGACGGACGGGCGACCACCCGGTTCGAGTTCGATCGTCCGGTCATCGACGACGGCTCCGACTGTCGCCATGATCGTGTCGACGACGATGGCGTCATCACGGAGCTGTGCCAGGTGACAGTCCTCGATCCGAGGACCCATCTTGCCGTTGGAGAAGTTGATGCCGTCGGCGATCGGGCCCGCCAACCGGGAGGCCGAGGGGGCCGGTGCGACCGTCACCCCGTGGAGTGTCGGGTTGGAGCAGAACGCCCCCGAGATGGCCATCCCGGGGGCGGTCCGGACTGTCACCCCTTCGAGGGTGATGTCGTCGACGTTCATGAACGTCAGCCCCTTCGCGCTGCGGGCGCCGTGGACGAGTCGCCGCCCTTCTGCGAGGCCGCGGGTGTTCACAGCGGGTTTCCCGCCGACGTGCATCTCGTAGCGGCGACCGCCGAGGGGGCTGACGTCGGTGAACCGCTTGACCGGGCTGCCCTGGAGTTTGGCGCCGCCGATGAAGCTCCCATCGGCCCGGTGGAGGAGTGCGCCAGCGTGGTGGGCGACCGTGAACATCTCGTGGGTGGGTGATGGATACCCTTCGTCGACGGTGAGGACGAGTCGGCGGCCGCCGTCGGCCAGGTCGGTGATGGTGCCCTGGGTGAACGGTGGTGGGTCCCAGTCGAGTGTCAGGTCCCGGATGGTGAGGCCTTGGCCGCCGAGGAACCCCAAGCCGCCGTGGGTCGGGCCCTCGAAGATGAACGTGGCGCCGTTCCCGTCGATGGTGACGTCCTGGAGGTTCTCGGGGTTGAAGAACGGGTCATGGGGGTCGACGCCGGGGTCGGTGAACCGGTAGGTGCCCGGGGCGATCGCGAGGGTGGTGCCGGGGGTGGTGGCTGCCGACGCGAGAGCATCCCGGAAGGCCTGGGTCCCGCCGCCGTCGAAGGGGATGGTCGCCGACCCTCTCTGTTCGCGGCTGGTCGTCCCGCTGGGGCTGGTGGGGGTCGTGGAGGGCTGGGAGTCTTCACACCCGGCGAGACCCGCGAGTCCGGTCGTCCCAAGTGTCGCGAGCAGGCGGCGTCGTTACAGTGTCGGTCGTCGGGGGCGTTCCATGGCGGTCCGTCGTTACACCCAGTGTCTGAGGTCGGTGCCTAATCCTTTTGGATGGGGGTAGTGCGGCGGTTCCGCCCCCTGGACGATAGCGGCATCAGGTGGGTGGGTCGAACCGGTGTTCTGGGTTGTGGGTTCGGCTGATTTCGATAGAGACGGTCTCAGTCGGGGATTGCAGGCTGTCCCCCTGTCCTGCATGGGGGATCGATGACTCTAGCAGTGAAGGGTCGTTGGCCTCGGCACTCCGGAGAATGTCATCACACATAAGTTATTAAAAATTTGTCAGTTGAAACGGAAGTGTGGAGCCGAAGCGGGTTTTCCCCCCTTCTCCTGTACGCAAGAGGTGTCAGTATGTCCAACGATAAAGACCAATGGAAACAGACCGCAGGCCTCGCAGCCGACTCGACGGTCGCTCAGATCGTCTGCAAGGAACCCGATAAGGAAGAATGGGACGAAGAAGCCGAAGAGAAGGGCTACCGGAGCACCAGTAAGTATCTCTACGAACTGATTCAGGAAGCTCGCGCGTATCGACAGCAGGGTTACCTCGCCCACCACCAGAGCGAGGAGAAGATAGCCGATCTCAACTCACGAATCGAGGAACTGGAGGCGCAGTTGAAGCGCGAGCGGAAGAAGGAAAGCGCGACGACGAACATCGACGACATCGGCTTCCTCGAACAGTTCCTCTCCACGGAGTATCAGACGCTGCCGGAGATTCTGCAGGACATCGTGGAGAGCGGTCCGCTCGACGATCTGATTCGGAAGCCGGTCGAGGATGAACTCTACTACCTCGCTTCGCAGGATCGCGTCGAATACGAGCGGGGCCACGGCTGGCGACTGACTAATGGGGGTGGTGAGGATGGCCGATGACTGGTACGAGACGGTCTACGAGAACAAACACGAGGTCGTCAACGAGTTCATCCGGAAGAAGCGGAGCACCGGCTGTAGCCATAGGACGCTCAACTCCTACAGCCGGACGCTAAAGAAGTTCTTCCACGAGCAGTTCCCGGACCTTACTCCGTCCGAAGTGCCGGTGCGACACGTCGAGGACAACGTTGTAACGCTCGACCAGCGTGGCCTGTCCCAGAACACGAAGCGGCGATACCTCGAATCGCTCTCCGCGTTCTACGACTGGACGGTGAAGCGCCCACGATTCGAGAGCATCACGGGAAATCCCGCTGCCGTCGTTCTGGAGGACGTCCCGAAGAAGATCCGCGAGCGACCAGACTGTGCGACGTGGGAGACCGGTGCGAAGATCGTCCGGAACATGACCGACCCACGGAACAAGACCGTCGCCGTGCTCCTCGCAAAAACAGGCTGTCGAGTTAGCGAAGCTCTGGAAGTGAAGTTAGACGATCTCATGCTGGACGACGGGTTCGTTCGATTGCGAGAGCGGAAAGGAGGGAAGCAGACGGTCGTGCCCGTTGACGAAGAAACGATTCAGGCGATAGAACGGTTCCGATTCACTCGGCAGACACACGCCGATACGGACTACCTCTTTCTCAGCATCCGCGGAAACCGGGTTTCAAAGTCTCAGGTACAGCGATCTGTAAAGCAGCCAGCCGTGGAAGCCGGGATAATGGACCGTGGCGAGGACCGTTTCCACAAGAAATTCACGCCGCACACGTACCGGACAGTGTTCACGACCCTGATGCGGAATCAGGGGATGAAACCACACGTCCTCCGGTATATTCGGGGGGACGCCGCGAGTGAGACTATGGACATCTACACGCGCGTCGACCGCGACGAAGCTCGGGACGAGTATCTGAGCTGTATCAAACCCTTGGGACTGTAGATGACGGAGGTGAAATCCACGCAATGCACGAACTGAACGAGTGGCGAAATCGGGAAGGTGACCTCGTCGGTGCGTCGGTCTTCCTGACGCCCGAAGATGTCGAGGAAGTCCGGGAAGAGGGCAGAGTTGTGATCGAGATTTGTGATTGACTACTCATGTGGGGGTGGGAGGCCGTTCCCCTGGACCACAACCTGCGTCGGATCTATCGACTCTGTTATATATCATGGGTGAACGCTGAAGGTCACCCTCCAATCACATTGTTGATCTTCTGAACTGAACCACTCCCCACCGGAAGCCCAGACAACTCTGAGGGGCCTATCTCACCAAGCATCTGCAGGTACCGGGTTCACCGGTACGAATCTCATAGAAAGGAAAGATAAAACCGGACACCACACTATTTCACGCATATGACTTCCGGGGCCGGACAGCAACGAAAACGGAGGTTCGACCACACTCATATCGAACCACGGTGGCAGCGTGAATGGGCCGAACAGGGCGTGTTCCGCATCTCAGATGACACCGATGACCCCGCCTATATCCTCGCGATGTTCCCCTACACTTCGGGGGAACTGCACATGGGTCACGTCCGCAACTACGCCATCACGGACGCCTACGCCCGTTTCGAACGCCTCCGTGGAGAGGAGGTCCTCCATCCGATGGGGTGGGATTCCTTCGGGCTCCCTGCAGAGAATGCTGCCGAAGAACGGGATACCAATCCTCGCGAGTGGACGATGGAGTGCATAGACTCGATGCGAGACCAGCTCCAGTCGATGGGCTTCGGGTACGACTGGGACCGGGAAATCACAACATGCCAGCCCGAGTACTACCGGTGGAACCAGTGGCTGTTCAAGCGATTCATGGAGGCGGATCTGGTCGATCGCCGACCGGAGGAAGTCAACTGGTGTCCCTCGTGTGAGACTGTCCTCGCGGACGAACAGGTTGAAGGTGAGGACGAGGTGTGCTGGCGGTGCGAGACGCCAGTCGAACAACGCGAACTTGACCAGTGGGTATTCACGATCACCGACTACGCGGAGGAACTGCTGGAGGTCCTCGACGACCTGGACGGGTGGCCCGAGAACGTCCGGGAGATGCAGCGCAACTGGATCGGACGCCAAGAGGGAGACAGTGTTGCGTTCGAGCTAACGACGGACGACGAAGTCGAGATCTTCACGACCCGACTGGACACTATATTCGGTGCGACGTTCTTCGTCCTCTCACCCGGCCATGACGTCGCGCAACAGCTGGCCAAAGAGAACGACAACGTTGCCGAGTACATTCACCGAGTCAAACACGCGGACGGTGACGTCGACGAGACCTCCGGCGTGTTCACTGGAGAGTACGCGACCAATCCCGCGACGGGTGAGGAAATCCCCGTCTACGTCGCGGACTACGTCCTCGAAGATGTCGGGACGGGTGCCCTCTACGCGGTTCCGGCCCACGACGAGCATGACCACGCCTTCGCCGAAGCCCACGACATCTCCATCAAGCAAGTCATCAGTCCAGCACCCCAGGACGACGACCCTGAGGATGTTGACGTACGAGAAGAAGCCTACACAGAAGATGGCGTTCTCGTTAACAGCGGTAACTACGACGGCCTGACTAGCGAGGAGGCGCGGGAGCGATTCGTCGAGATCTTCGACGGCGAACACCGCGTCGAGTTCCGGCTCCGTGACTGGCTCATCTCCCGCCAGCGCTACTGGGGCACGCCGATTCCGATGATCGAATGTCCCGACTGCGGATTCGTCCCGGTGTCCGACGAGGACCTACCGGTAGAACTGCCGGAGTTCATCCACACGACGGGGAACCCACTGGACGCTGCCACCGACTGGAAGGAGACGACGTGTCCCGAGTGTGGAGGCCCCGCCGAACGAGAGACCGATACGATGGACACCTTCGTCGATTCCTCGTGGTACTTCTTTCGCTTTCTCTCCCCGCACGACGATACGGAGCCCTTCAATGGCGAGCAGGCCACGGACTGGATGCCAGTCGACCAGTATGTCGGCGGGATTGAACACGCCGTGATGCACCTGCTCTACGCTCGCTTCTTCACAAAGGTGCTCGACGATCTCGCGATGATCAACGAAATCCGCGAGCCGTTTACGAACCTGACGAACCAGGGAATGGTTCTGGGCGAGGATGGCCGGAAGATGTCCAAGAGCCGTGGAAACGGCGTTTCGCCACAGCGGATAATCGACGAATACGGTGCAGACACTGCACGCCTGTTCATCTTGGAGGCCGCCCAACCCGAGAAGGACGTCGCCTGGAGTTCCGAGGGTGTGCAGTCAGCCCACGACTTCCTCCAGAATTTCTACGGGCTGGCGGTCGAGACCGGGGATAGTAGAGTCGAAATCGGCGAGCGTGATGCAGTTGCCGAATACGTCGCCCGTGAGGTCGAAGCGACCGCAGCCACTGTGACAGAGGAGTTCGAGGCGTTCCGGTTCAACCACGCGCTCCAGGCTATCCGAGAACTCGTCTCGTTGTTGCGGCGGTACCGCGAACACACCGACCCCGCACTTGGTGTGTTCAAACACGGAATTGAGGTAGTCGCAAAACTACTCGCGCCCGTCGCGCCCCACGTGGCGGAGGAAGTCTGGGCAAGTCTGGATACCGACGGCATCGTTTCAGAGGCCGATTGGCCGCGGGCCGATCCACCCGAAAACTACGACGTGGAGCGCCGTCTCATCGAAAACACCCGCGAGGACGTGCGCGACATCGTCGAGGTTGCGGGGATCGAAGATCCCGAATCGATCCAGATCGTAGTCGCACCCGACTGGAAACATCGAGCTCACTCGATCGCCCGCCGCTCGGGCGCCGACAACCTCGTCGGTGAACTGATGAGCCGTGACGAGTTCCGCCAGCGCGGTGAGGATGCGTCGGACTTCGCAAAGGATCTGCAAGCTGAACGGGAGGCTCTCAACGCTGTGCTCTCGGCATCTGCGGAACTATCCGCCCTCAGACGCGCTCAATGGCTGATCGAACGAGAGTTCGACGCCACTGTGACCGTGCTTTCGGCCAAGGAAGCTACCGATGACCTCGCAGACAAGGCTCGTCCTGGTCGTCCAGCAATACAAATCGATTGAATCTGACCGATAAATAGAGTTTGAGTAATTACTGGCGGAAGTTCCGTTTGGTGTTTAGAACGGAAATAAACGCATTTCCGCGTCTTATGTAGGAAATGCGGGCCTCGGCACTCATAGGGCTCGTCGTCGCCGGGTGCCGAGTCCGGCTCTGAGCCGGGGCTTCGTCATCGGCCACTGTGGGGTTGGGTGGGGTCGCCCAAGTGCGTTCCCCTATCCCTCGATTCGTTCGCGGGCGCCGGCGACGAGCAGCGGGAGGGTGATGGTGGCGTCGCCGACGACGGTGGCGTTCCGCGCTTCGGGCGCCAGTTTCCCCCAGGAGCGGGCCTCGTCGAGGGTGGCGCCGCTCAGTCCGCCGGTGGATTCGGGGTCGGTGGTGAGCTGGACGGCGTAGTCGTAGGCGTCGGGCGTGACCAGCATCGCCTGGAGGACGTAGTTCTTCGGGACGCCGCCCCCGACGAGGAGCGCGCCGGCCTGGTCGGCGTCGGCGACGAGGTCGTTGAGGTGGGTCATGTCCGCGAGGGCGTCCAGGGTGACATCGGTGGTCTGGGCGTACATCCAGGTCTGGAGGCCCAACACGCTGTCCTGGATCGCGGGACAGTAGATCGGGACGCCGCGGTCGGCGGCGGTGGCGGCGATCCCCGGGTGGGCGTCGACGCCGTCGTTGGCGGCGGCGTTGGCCGCCCCCAGTGCGTGGGTGAACGCCTGGATGCTGGTCGCCCCCTCCAGGGTGGGGAAGACGTGCTCCCGGAGGTGGGTCTCGAAGTCGGCGAAGTGTTCCTGGGGGAGGTAGACGTTGTAGATGCGGTCGACGCCCTCCTCCCGCAATTGTTCGTCGTGGTCCCGACGCGAACGCTCCGTGGTTTCGGTGCTGCGGTGGTCGTGGGGACCGGCGCTGCCGTGGTGGTGGTGGCCGCCGATGGCCTCGATGGTGTCGTGGGTCAATGCGGCGCCGGTGGTGACCAACGCATCGATGTACCCATCGGCGATCAACTCGGCGACGAGGACACGCATCCCGGCGGGGACGACGGCGCCGGCGACGCCCATGAGGACGGTGGTGTCCTCCTCGCCGAGCATGGTGGCGGTGATGGTGGCGGCCTCGTGGAGGTCGGCGGCGCCGATGCCGGCGTCACCGTAGGCCTCGATGAGGTCGCCGACGGTCATCCCGGCCCAGACCCGCGTGTGGTCGAGGGGGTCGGCGCTGAATTCCTCGCGGGGCTCGTCGGTCATGGCGGGGGAGACGTGGGGCCTGGGTTTGAATCGCGTGGTTCCTCACAGACCCGTCGGCTGGTCGATGTAGGTGGTGGTCAACCCCCAGTCCTCGGCGAGGGATTGGAGGTTCCGGACGCCTCCGGTCTCGGTGGCGTAGTGGCCGGCGAGGACGACGTTCATCCCGGCGTCCCGGGCGTCGTGGTAGAGGTGGGCTTTGCCCTCGCCGGTGAGGAAGGCATCGACATCGGCGTCGACGGCGGCATCGAAGAAGTCGGCGCCGCTGCCGGTGACGATGGCGACCGACTGGATGCGCTCTGCGCCGAAGGCAAGGGCCCGGACCGAGGCGGGGCCGGTGGGGAGGTCGGCTTCGAGGTGGCCGGCGAGGGCGTCGGGGCTGATGCCGTCGGGGATGCGGCCGCGCAGCCCGATCGGCTGGTCGCCGACGAGGCCGAAGGGGTCGCGGTCGACCAGCTCGAGCCGGTCGGCGATGGCGGCGGCGTTGCCCAGGGTCTGGTGGCCGTCCAAGGGGAGGTGGGCAACGTAGAGGGCGATGTCGTGCTCGAACAGCGGGGCGAGGCGGTCGTAGGTGCGGTCGGTGACGCGGTCGATCCCGTCCCAGACGAGGCCGTGGTGGACGACGAGGACGTCCGCGCCGGCGTCGACGGCGGCCTCGATGGTCGTTCGGGCTGCGTCGACGGCGACGGCGACGTGGTCGACGGTGCTGTCACCGGGTCCGACCTGGAGGCCGTTGGCGCTGGCGTCGATGTCGGCGTAGTCGGCGGTGTCGAGTTCGGCGTCGTATCTTTCGGTGAGCGTGGCGACGTCCATACCCGCGGCGTGGGGCGGGCCCCGGTTACGCGTTTCCCACAACTGGTATGCCACCGTGGGTCCGACCGCCGGTGTGATGCTGCCGGAGACGGTGACGACCGCGATCGAGGACGTGCCCGTTGGGGGAGCGACGTGTCTGGATGCGGGGGCCGGCACCGGGAACATGGCACTGGCCCTCGCGGCGGCGGGGGCAGACCAGGTGGTGACGGTGACCGACGACCGCGAGCACGCGACCGGCGTCCGGGAGCGCGTGGCTGGCGACCCCGTCGACGTCCTGGAGGCAGATCTGCGGGCGACCCCCGTCAGGGATGGGGTGGCCGAGGTGGTGACCGCCCACGCGTTGTTCAACGTCCTCGAGCCGGCTGCGGCCCACGAGGTGGTCGGGGAGTTGGCCCGCATCGCGGGGGCGGAGGCACACCTGGTCGTCGTCGACTACGCGCCGCTGCCCGAGGGCGTGGTCGCGGACCTGTTCGCCCTCGAGAACGCGGTGGCGACGCTTCGGGACGGGGTACCGGCGTACACGTTCTATCCGTCGGCGATGCTGGCGGCGGTGTTCGGTGCCCACGGGTTCGAGCACGTCGGGACCGAGACGCTCCTGGACCCGGTGCCGTGGTCTCGTGAGTTGCTCGCAGAGCACGCCGATCTCGCCCGGGAGGGTGCGGCCACGCTGGACGAGCCCCTGGGTCCGGCCCTCGAGGCCGAGGTGGCCGCGGTCGAGGCACGCATCCCGGAAGGGGGCGTGGACGCGGGCCAGTACTACGCCCTGCGGTTCCGGCGGTAGGCGGTGGCGGCGTGGGTGTAGACGAACCGGCGGAGGAGTTTGGCGGCGAGGGCGGCGGTCTGGCCGCTGTCGCGGTCGTTGACCTCGACGACGTCGAATCCGGTGGCCTGCGGAGCCACCGCGGTGACGAGGTCACGGACCGCGTGTGGATCGAGGCCGAACGGTTCCATGGTGCCGGTGCCGGGGGCGGCGCCGGGGTCGACCGCGTCGACGTCCACCGAGAGGTAGACCGACTCGTCATCGAAATCCGGGGACCAGTTGGGGACCTCCGCAGGGGGAACGACGTCGACGTCGGCGTCGGTGGCGCGGTCCCACTCGGCGGCGTTGCCGGTGCGGGCGCCGAGGACGACGGCACGGTCGACGGACTCGAGGATGCGGCGGGTGACGGTGGCGTGGTTGTCGGGGTTGCCGTCGTACTCGTCCCGGAGGTCGAGGTGGGCGTCGACGGTGACATAGACGTCGGGGGTCACCGCGTCGACGCCCGCCCGGGAGACGGTGTGTTCGCCACCGAGGAGGAGGGGGACGGCGTCGTCGGCGCGGAGTTCCGCGGCGAGGTACTCGAGGTACTCGGAGACGTCGTCCCAGGGGCGGACGTCCCCCGCGTCGTGGACAGCGAGGTCGGTGAACCGCTGGTCGGTGTGGTGGTCGTAGTCGTCGAACGGTTCGGCGTAGTGCCGGATGCGGCGGGGCCCGAAGCGCGTCCCGGGCTGGAAGGTGGTCGAGACATCCAGTGGGGCGCCGACGATGACGTAGTCGGCGGCGTCGCGGTCGGCGGTGGCGCCCGGGAACGGGGGCACGGTTACTCCAGGATCTTGCGTTGGCCGTCGAACTCGAGGTACTCGATCTCGTCGTCCGGGGAGAGATCGAGGTCCCCGGGGACGCTGATGGTGATGGTCTCGTAGGTCTCGAGGTCCATGACCTGGGCGACGTCCGCGCTTTCGACGCTGACGACCTGGCCCTGTTTCCGTTCGATGACGGGAACCCAGACCTTCGCGTCGACGGGTTGGGAGAGGCTGCGTTTCTTCTCGTCGAAGACGCCGCGTCCCTCGATCCGGGCTTTGGCGCTCCCGTGTTTCCCGGGTTTGGCGGTGGAGTACGCCGTGATCTTACAGGGGGCGTCCTCCATCATCACGTAGTTGCCTTCCTGGAGGTCCCGGACCTCCTTCTGCTCTTTTGCCATACACGCGGTTTCAGGGTGGCGCCGTTTAAACGGTGCGGAACGTGGCGGTCAGAGACAGGTCGCGACGCGGTCCAGGCCCTCGCGCAGGTCCGGGGTGGGGAGCCCGAACCCGATGCGGAAGCGGTCTGGGTACCCGAACAGGTCTCCGGGGGCGAGGACGACGCTCTGGTCCTCGACGACGGTGGTACAGAACGATCGGGCGTCTTCGTACCCCTCGGGGATGG
>JBDGTJ010000009.1:0-71484 GCA_042216925.1 Halobacteriaceae archaeon | reverse complement strand
CCCGGGGCCTCTCCCATGCCAAGGGAGTGATCTACCGCTGATCTACGAGCCCGCCGGCACTGCCCGATACCCGTGTTCGGCAGTTAACGGCTTCGGTTTCTGGGTCCGATGGAAACGCCTTTATTCCGCAGGGAGTTGCTGTTCGGGTAGGAGCGGCACGGCCGCACATCTGACACTGTCACCGGCTTCGGTGACTCGGGAGTGCGGTAGTGTTCCGACAGGGGAGCCTGTCGGTGGAGCGGTTCGTGCCCGTTCCAAGGATAGACCATGGCACGAATGCATACGCGTCGTCGCGGCGCATCGAGCTCCGAGAAACCGGTGGTGGAGGAGCCACCCGAATGGAGTGACGTCGACGCCGACGCCATCGAAGACCGTATCGTCGAACTGGCCGACCAGGGGTATGACCCGAGTCAAATCGGGATGAAACTCCGGGACGAAGGCGTCCAAGGTACCCCGGTTCCGGACGTGAAGGTCGCGACCGGGAAGAAGGTCACCGAGATCCTCGAGGACCACGACGCCGGCAACGAACTCCCCGAGGATCTTCGGAACCTCATGAAGAAGGCCGTCCGACTGCGTGAGCACGTCGACCGGAACGGCCAGGACCACCAGAACCGTCGCGCCTTACAGAACACCGAGTCGAAGATCCGGCGGTTGGTGAACTACTACCGGGGCGACGAACTCGACGAGGAGTTCACGTACTCCTACGACACCGCGGTCGAACTACTCGAGTAGATGGCGACGACAGACACCGGCGAACCGACCGAGACCGACGCGGCGAGTGACCTCGCCCGGACGCTGCGGACGGCGTCGTTCGTCCACCTGGTCACCGCCCGTGACGGGGACTGCGTGGCCGCCGCCGGCATCGTTGGCCGCGCCCTCGAGACGCGGGGCACGCCGTTCCAGGTGAGTGTCGTCGACACACCCGCCGAGGCCGACCGGCGGATCACGGCAGGGGATGCGACGACGACGGCCGTCGGGGTCGGGGTCAGTGCCGACGCCGCGGACGCGGCCGTGACCGGGGTGCCAAGGAGCGCCATCACATACGACGCGGCAACCGACCTCGCCCCGTCGACGCCCGGCGTGGCGTCGGTCGCGGCGGCGGGCGGCATCGCCGCGGGTGGTGACCTGACGACGGTCGCCGATGCCCGCGAGGCACTCCGATCCGAGGACGCCGACCGCGTCCCCGGGGTGGCGGTGCCGACGACGGACCTCGCCGCCGGCCTCACCCATAGCACCCTGGTGCATGCCCCCTTTTCAGGGGACGAAGACGCCGCCGAGGACTTCCTGGCCGGGGTAGCCACCGAGGCGCCGATCGGCGGTCGAGACCTCGCCTCGGCGGTGGCGCTTGCAGTCGCCGGTCCCGAGGACACACCGGACCGGGCTGGGATCGCGGTCGAACGGTTCCTGCGGCCGATGGTCACCGACGATGCGTTCGCGAGTGTCGGCGGGTACGGGGACGTGCTCGCTGCATCGGCCCGCACCAATCCCGGGGCCGCACTGGCGGTCGCGCTCGGGCGGGGCGGCGCCGACGCCGCACTCGCGGCGTGGCGTGACCACGGTCGCCGGGTCCAGGACGCCGTCACCACGGCTGAGTTACGGCGCCACGCCGGCCTCGTCGTCTGCGAGACGACGGCACCGACGGCCGCCACGGCCCGGCTGCTGCGGGATTTCCGCGCGCCGGAACCCAACGTCCTCGTCGTCGGTGATGGGGCTGCCTCCCTCGCGACTGGCGAGGCAGACGCCGCCGCCACACTGGCTGGGGCGACCGATTCCTCGACGGTCCAGGGGCGGCCACGCCTGGCGAGTACCACGACCACCGAGGGAGACCTCGTCGCGGCAGTCCGGGAGGTGCTGTGATGCCGGTCGCCACCATCGAGACCCCGGTCGCGGCGTCCTCCCTGGTCGCCGCCGCCGTCAGTCCGGACAATACCACCGAGATGCAGACCGACGTCGAGGACGGCGTCGTTGTCACGACCATCGACCGGGAGGACACCGGTGGGTTGCGCGCGACGGCGACCGATTACATCGCCAACATCGACGTCGCCATGCGGGTCGTACAGTCCGTCGACCAACACACGAATTCCAACCATGAGTGAACGATCAGTCTCGAAGCAGTCACAGGCCAAGCGGTGGTACACCGTCCACGCACCGGAGCAGTTCGACCGGGTGGAACTCGGTGGGACCCCCGCTGAAGAATCCGAACAGCTCATCGACCGAACGATCCAGACCACGCTCGGTGACCTGCGGGAGGGCGGCGAGAACAACGTCAAACTCACCTTCCAGATCACCGACGTCGGCAGCGATGCTGCCTACACCGAGTTCAAACGCCACGAACTCACGCGGGACTACCTCCGGAGTCTGGTGCGGCGTGGCTCCTCGAAGGTCGCGGCGGTGTTGACGGTGCGGACCACCGACGACTACCGGATCGAGGTCCAGCCCGTGGCGTTCACCACGAAGAACGCCGACGACAGCCAGCAGAAGTCGATCCGAGAGACGATGACCGACATCGTGGTGTCTGCGGCCGACGAACGCACAAAAGAGGAGTTCATCGACAGCGTCGTCGAAGGCCGGTTGTCCTCGGCGATCTACAGTGAGGCCAAGCAGATCTATCCGTTGCGGCGGGTGGAGGTCCAGAAGACGGTGCTGGAAGCCCACCCGGAGGAGGTCGCCGCCGAGGAGGAGGCCGCCGTCGACGTCGACGAGGACGTCGACTTGTAACGCGGGACGTTTTGCCGTTCGTCGCGACCCGAACAGCGCCCGGACTCAGTCGTCGGTGACGGTGATGGTTCCGGTCATCCCGGCCTGTTCGTGGGGGACACAGAAATACCGGTAATCGCCGGGGACCGAGAACGTGTGCCGGTAGGTCTCTTGACTGCCGATTCCGCCGGCCAGTTGGTTGTAGTACCCGTTGACGGCGGCCGACTGCGAATCGAATCCCCCTGATGCGAAGTAGTCGGCCTCCGCCGGGATGAGGTCTTCGTAGGCGGTGACGGTGTGGGTGCGGCTGTTGGTGTTCTTCCAGACGACGGTCGTGCCGACGGGCACGGTCAGTTCGTCAGGGGCGAACGCGATGGCGGACATCCCGACGTCGTAGTCGTCCTTCGGGTCGGGGGCTGCCGATCCACCGCTGACACAGCCGGCGACCGACACGAGGGCGGTGGCGGCCGTCCCCAGTACCGCCCGTCGTGTCGGTCCTGTGCCTCCGATCATACCCCGGATTTCGTGGGACGGGACTAAATTCTCCTCGGTTCCGGGACGGGGGTGGAATCACAAGAGGTTTGGACACCCCCAGAAAAGCCGGTGGGTATGCAGCCCCGGTTCGTCGGGCGGCTCTCGCTGGCGGACGCCGTCACGACGACGAACGCGGCGGTTGGGTTCGTCGCGGTTGCGGTCGCGGGGGTGGATGTCGACCTGGCAGCGCGCCTGGTGTTGCTCGCGGCGATTGCCGACGGCCTCGATGGCGTCATCGCCGACCAACTCGGCAGTTCCGAGGTCGGCGCCTACCTCGATGGGTTGGCCGACGTCGCCTCGTTCGGCGTCGCCCCGGGGATGCTCGTCGCGACGGTCGCATGGACCACACCGTTGGAGTGGTCAGTTGGACAGGTGCTGGCGGTTGGGGTGCCGGCGGTGTACGTTGCGGTGGTCGTCGTCCGCCTGGGGTTGTACACGGAGTTGGACGCCGAGGACCACGTCACCGAGGGCGTCCAGTCTACGTTGGCCGGGACGGTGCTCGCGGCGGCGGTGTTGTCCGGGGCCGGAGCGACGGTCCTGCTCGGGGTCACGGCCCTGTTCTGGTATCTGATGGTCGCCCCGATCGGGTACCCTGACCTGTTGGTGCGTGATGCCTTCCTGATGGGCGCGGTGCAGGCGTTGGCGGTGCTCGCACCCGGTATGGCCGGTGGACTGTTCCCGAAGGCGTTGTTGGCGTGGGCGGTCGCGTACCTGGTGTTGGCGCCGTCGTTCTACTGGCGGTGAGGAAGGGAAACGCTCATACCGCGGCTGGGGCAACCGTCAAGCCATGAGTGACGGGGACGAGGAACCCGAGGACGATGGCGCGGCATCCCCGACAAACGAGGAGGATGCAGTCGACTACGAACTCGACGAGGAGACCTTCGAGCAACGGTTGGAGGATGCCGCCGATGCCGTCGAGGCCGCCGAGACCGAAACCGACCTCGACGAGGTGACCGCGACCTTGGATGCGATCGACGATGACCTCGAACGCGCCGACCTCCCGGAACCCGACGACGATGACGAGGAGGGGCCGGCGGCCGCGTTCACCGATCGCCTCGCGGAGTTACGGGGAACGGTCGAGGAGAAACGGGGGCCATACGCCGAGGATGTCGTCGCCCACATTGAGGACGTCCAAACCACGATCCAGGAGACCGAGTGGACCGACGACGGCGTCGACGAGGTCGCCACCGCCATCGAGGCGTTCATCGCAGCCGTCGCCGACGCCATCGACACCGACCACGACGTCCCGAGTGGGAAACCCGCGGACCTCGCAGACGGCCTCGATCCCGTCGCGGCGACGATCGCGGACGCCGACCTCGACGCGGATGCCGACGCCGACACGCTCGAGTCACTCGTCGACGCGGTCGAGACCCTGGAGGCCGACGTGGCCGACGCAGAGGAGTGGGACGATCTGACGGTGCGAGAACAACTGCAGGCCCAGGGCTTCTACGACTCGCTGGGCGACAAACACAAGGACTTCCCCCCTGAGTGGACCGCGATCAAAGAGTGGGAGAACCAGGGCGACCCCGAACCGATCCTGTTGGCGTTGGACGCGTTCGACTCCGATTTCATGGAGCGACACTGTCTGGAGGCCCTCGAACGCCTGGGGGATCCGGCAGCGACCGATGCGATGCTCGAGCGGGCCGAACGCCGCGATCAACCAGCGATCCGGATCCTCGGGAAGATCGGTGAACCCGAGGATTCGATCGTCGAGACCCTCGTCGAGTACGTCGGCACCGAGAGCGACCCCGCCCTCCAACGGGTATCCATGAAGGCCCTCGGCGAGATGGGTGCCACCGACGCCACGCAGGCCATCGCCGACCAGCTCGTCGCCGAGAACGCGGGGGTTCGCAGCCAGGCCGCACGGGCCCTCGGGTTGCTCGGCGACCCCCGCGCCATCGACCCGTTGGCGGACGTGCTCGGCGAGGACGCCGACGACGCGGTCCGGGCGAGTGCGGCGTGGGCGTTGACCCAGATCGGGACCGAACCAGCACTGACTGCGGCCGCGGAGTACGCAGACGATGCTGCCTACGTCGTCCAGGCCGAGGCCGAACAGGCGGCCGACGCCATCGGTGAGGACGCCCCCACCGCCTGATCGGTGCTACACCGAGAGGAAGACCGCGAAAAACTCCAGGGCGAACCCGATTGCTAACGCGAGTGCGCCGATCCGCCCGATCCAGGTGTACTGTCGCGGGTTCGACGGGGAGAAATCGAGGGAGTAACTCCCGATCTCGGCGTCGTACCTGACGTAACTGGGCTGCTGGAAGAACTCAAGGAACACCAGGACCGCCCCAAAGGACGCCAGGGCGAACCCGGCGAGACGCAGCGTCGTCACGGTCTCGACCATGGGCGGCGGTCGGAGCGACGATACATAGCTCCGGGGGTTTATGGCCGGGCCCGGGGGGAGTACCCCACCGTGTCCCGGGTCCTGGCGGTGTTCCTGGTGGTCGCCATCCTCCTCGGCATCGGGACCGTCATCGATACCGACACGCAATCCCCCGGTCGGCGGATCCCGGTCAGTGCGACGGGCATCGACTGGCCACCCGACCGGTCACCGCCAGCCACAGATGGTGGGGCCCAGATCATCGCGGTCGCCCCGAATCCGGTGGCACCCGAGGACCGGGGGGAGTCACTGACGCTGCGATTGCCGAGCACCGCGACCGCGGGCAACTACTCGATCACCGACAACGAATCCGTGGCGATCGTGCCGGCATCGAATGTCTCCGGCACCGTCGTCGTAACCACCACAGCTTCACCGGAGACCGATCATACACCCCACCCGATCCTGAAACTACGGGGCCGACTGTCCCTCGCGAACGGTGGTGAACGAGTGACTCTGCTGCGGAACGGGACTGTCGTCGACACCGTCGTCTACCCCGCCGTGGGCGAGGCCGAACGCTGGCACAACGGCAGCGTCGTCCCCATCGGCATGACCGACTACACCGCCCTGGAGACCGGGGCCGCCCCGGCCACCGCCTTCGTCCTCCCCGACACGGCCACCGTCCCCGCCAGGGTCCTCGGCGACGCAGACACGCGGTTGTTCCTGGCCGGATACACCCTGACCAGTCACCGGGTCGCCACTCGACTCGTCACCGCGGCGCGACGCGGGGTCGACGTCCGCGTCCTCATCGAGGGCGGGCCGGCGGGAGGCACCAGCAACACCACGGTTGCGGTCATCCGTCGGCTGCGGTCGGCAGGGGTCAAGGTCCAGGTCGTCGACGGCCCGCGGACGCGGTGGCGATTCCATCACGCGAAGTACGCGGTCGTCGACGACCGGGCCCTCGTCCTGACCGAGAACTGGCAACCGGCCGGGACCGGCGGGCACGCCACGCGAGGCTGGGGGATCACCATCACGGATCCCGCGGTCGCTGACCGGTTGGCACAGGTCTTCCTGGGCGACTTCGGATGGCGAGGAACGCGGTCCTGGCCGACCTACCAGCACGTCACCACCTTCCAACCGGCTTCGCCCGCGACTGGGTCGTATCCGCAACGGTTCCCCGCGCTCTCGACGAGTGTCGATGCGGCGACGGTGTTGGTCGCGCCCGACAACGCCGAACGCCGATTGCTCGAGGTCATCCGGTCGGCCGACGAGTCGATCCGCGTGCTCCAACCCACGATCGGGAACCGGACGCCGTTGTTGGCGGCGGTCGTTAACGCCGCGCGTCGCGGCGTGCAGGTGAAGATCTTGTTGGGTGGCACCTGGTTTCTCGAGCCGGAGAACCGGTATCTCCGGAATCGACTCCGCCACATCGCCGCGGTCGAGGACCTGCCGTTGCGGGTGCGGTTGCTCGAACCCCGATCCCGGTTCGAATACCTGCACGCCAAGGGGTTGATCGTCGATGGCGATCAGGTCGTCGTCGGGAGTATCAACTGGAACACCGTCTCAACCCGCGAGAACCGGGAGGTGGCCCTCCTGATCGACGATCGGGCCGTCGCCCGGTACTACAGTCGGGTGTTCCGGGCGGACTGGCGTGGCGCCGCCTGGCGGGTCACCGTCGGCGTCGTCGCCGTCGCGGTCGGTGTCGTCGTGGGTGTCGGGGTCGTCGTCGGGCGGATGGTTACGTTCGGCGGGCAGCCTGGAGTGCCTCGTCGATCTCGGCGTCACCCATCTTCTCGACGAGCGCGTCGAGAACAGGTTCCCGCATCCCGGGAACGAACTTGATCGAGCCGACGACGAGGTGCCCGCCGCCACTGACGCCGGCCCCCGGGAGTTCGTCGTTGATCGCATCGATGATCTCGGGGATGTCCAGGCGGACGCCGTCCGAGCGGAGGACCGCGAAATCCGGGCCGTACCCGATCGTGATGACGGGGTCGCCGGTGTCCTCGACGACGCTGTCGTGGAGTTCGCCGGTGGTCTTCCCCGGGGCCGGGTAGGTGAACCGGTAGGCGTGGTTCTCCAGGTCGATGAGGCAGAGATGGGCGCCGTTGGCCGCCATGCGTCGGTCGACGTGGGGGTCGGCTGCCTCGAGTTGGGCGCGGGCCTCCTCGCGACCGCGTTGGGCGAGTAACGGCACCAACTCGCGGTGGCGGTCGGGGTCCCCGCCCACGTTGAGTACGTCGTTCACGAGGTATGTCCCCGGGTTGTAGCGGAGGTGATGGGCGACGACGTCGAGGGCTTCGCTGGTGTCCTCGAGGAACACCTCGTCGTAGCCGGCCTGCCGGGCGAGGTCCAGGTAGTCACTCATGGCGTTTGCCTTCGAACGGTCGGCGATGCCCGCGATAGCCGGGACGTGTTCGAGCTCCGGGGTGAGATCCGGGGCGATCATCCGGGCGAGTTCGACGCTGAGCATGCCGGTGGTGATGCGGTAGTCCTCGTCGACGAGGTAGGGGTTGACGTGTTCATCCACGAGGGGGTTCACCGCATCCGGATCCGGGTGGTGATGGTCGACGACGAGGATCGGGACGTCGTAATGGGACAGCGTCTCGTATGCCGGGATGTCCTCCTCGGTACTGCCGTTGTCAAGCATCAACACGAGGGGGAGTTGTTGGCCGTGGCGGGCCTCGTCCTCGAGGGCAAAGTCGAGGTCCCTGGTGACGTCTTCGAGTTCGTAGTACGGCGCTTTACTCGGGAGGCGACGGAGGAGATGTTGGGCCGCGTCGGGGTCGGCGTGGGTGTCCTCGATGAACCGTCGGAGCGCCAGTTCGACGGGGACGGCGGCACACATCCCGTCGCCGTCGGCGTGATGTCGGATGCGGATCGGGCGACTTTCGAGGACGGCCTCCCGTAACCGGCGGGCGACCCGTTCGAGGCCGGGGCGGAGCTTCTCGAAGGCGGGCCACTCAACGAGGGGGTCGGGGTCGGCGGGGGCAGCGGCGTCGATGAGGCCGGCGGCCAACCGATCGCGGACGGCATCCCCCCGGCCACCGTCGAGGCGGTCGATATCGGCGACCTCGACCTGGACGACGCCGTCTCGTTCTTCGACATCGCCGACGACGTGGACGACATCGCCCACCGCGATGTCGGGGTAGGCGCGGACGCCGGCGGCCTCGAAGGCCGCACACTGGACCACCCCTGTCTCGTCCCGGACCCGGAACAGCGTGGGGCCGCCGGTCTGTTTAATCTGTGCGACCTCGCCCTCGAGGTGGACGGTCGTCCCGATCGCGTCCGCGAGGGCGCCGGCGCCCGTGCGGTCGTACTCGTGGCGTCGGTCGCGAGTCTCGTAGTCCGCGAAGGTCGCAGGCACGAAGCTGAGGTCGCCGTTGGCCTTGATCTCCTCGAGGGTGACGACGAGGTCGTCCCCGACGTCGTAGTCGGTGTCGAGGTCAGACTCGTGGATCAACCCGGAGAGGTGCTCGGAGAGGTCGACGAACACCCCGTAGTCGACCACGCCGTTGACGGTGGCATGGAAGTGCTCACCGGCGGAGATGTCCGTGACCGTACAGTCGGGCTCCAGCCGGTAGACGACCGGGGGTTCAGTCCCGGTTGGGGCGTCGCCGGCAGGTGAATCAGTCATTGGGATGACGTTCCCGAGCGTGCGGATTAACCTTTTGTATTGGCGGCGCCCCGTTCCGGAACTGTTAGGGCCGGACACCTCCCACGTGGGGGTATGGGGCTGTTCAGGTCGCGGCAGGTCGTCGCGATCGCCGAGGAATTGCTGTCGTTTCTGCGGGAGGCGGCCGCGGACACCCACCCGAACGAGTACATGGGGTTGTTGCGGGCGCGGCGAGCCGACCGCCTCGGCCTCCCAGATCAGCCCGGGGATGCCCTCATCGTCAGCGACGTGCTCGTGATCCCGGGCACGCGGTCTAGTCCTGTCGAGGCGACGATGCAGACGAACCTCATCCCCAACGACGGGTCGGCCGTCGGCAGCGTCCACTCTCATCCCAACGGCGTCCTCGAACCCAGTGACGCCGACGTCGCCTCCTTCACCCGGGGCCTGGTACATATCATCTTAGGTGCGCCGTACGGACCCGATGACTGGGAAGCCTACGACAGCGAGGGCGAGCCCCGTGAGTTGCCGGTGGTCGACGCCGACCTCGGCGACCCGGAGTCGTTCTTCGAGTTCACGCAGGCCGACATCGACGAGGAACTCCAGTGATGACAACCCACGTCCTCGCCCAGGGCACCTTCGATCTGTTACATCCCGGCCACATCCACTATCTCGAGGAATCCGCCGGGTTCGGGGACCGACTCCACGTCATCATCGCCCGCCGGGCGAACGTCACCCACAAGCCCGCCCCGGTGTTGCCCGATCGGCAGCGTCGCGATGTCGTTGCAGCCCTCGATGTCGTCGACGACGCCCGCATCGGCCATCCCGAGGACATCTTCGTCCCCGTCGAGGAGATCGACCCCGACGTCATCGTGTTGGGCCACGACCAACACCACGACGAGGCCGACATCCGCGCGGCGTTACGGGAACGGGGGCTGGACGCGACCGTCCGTCGGGCCTCCGCGCGGTCGCCACGATACGACGAGGAACTGTTGTCGACCGCCGCGATCGTCGACCGCATCATCGCAGAACGATCTGAGTGACGGGATTCACAGGTAGCCGCCGGCCGCGAGCCGGTCGATCCCCTCGCGCAATCGCTCGGTGCTGTTGGCATAGGACAGTCGCGCATACCCTGGGGCGCCAAACGCCGACCCGGGGACGGTGGCGACGTGGACGTCCTCGATGACGGTCTCACACCAGGTCCGGTCGTCCGCGTCGACGGGCAGCATCAGGTAAAACGCCCCGTCGGGAGGCGTGACGTTCACCCCGTGGGTGGCCAACCGGTCGACGAGGAGGTCACGCCGGTCTTCGAACGCGGCCACCATCGCGTCGACGCGGTCCTCGACCTCGGTCAAGGCGGTGATGCCGGCGTTTTGGACGAAGTTCGTCGCACACGTCACTGAGTGGGACTGGACTTTCTTCGCCTGTTCGACCAGGGGTCGAGGCCCGGCGAGATAGCCGAGTCGCCACCCGGTCATGGCGTAGGCTTTCGAGAAGCCGTTGATGGTGACGGTGCGTTCGCCCATGTCCGGGAGACTTCCGAGACTCGGCGGTGTGTCGCCGTAGGTGATCTCCCGGTAGATCTCGTCGGCGATGACGGTGAGGTCGTACTCGACGACCAGGTCTCGAAGCCCCTCCAAGGCGGTCGGTGAGTACACCTGTCCGGTTGGGTTGTTCGGCGTGTTGACCACGACGGCCTGGGTGTCCGTCGAGACCATGGACTCGAGGTCGTCCAACGCTGGTTCGAGGGCGAACCCGTGGGACGTGAGGTCCAGGCGACGGGCGGTTCCGCCGGCCAGTGTGACCATCGGGGCATACGACACCCAGCTCGGATCGAGGAGCACGACCTCGTCGCCGGTGTCGATCAACGACTGGATGGTGATGTACAACGCGTGTTTGGCGCCTGGGGTGACGATGACCTGGTCGGGATCGACGTCGATGCCATCACCGTCCAATTTCGCGGTGATCGCATCGCGTAACGCGGGGATCCCCGTGCTCTGGGTGTATCCGGTCTCCCCGGCGTCGATGGCGGCCTTCCCGGCTGCCCGGATCGGTTCCGGGGTGTCGAAGTCGGGTTCGCCGACCGAGAGGTCGACGACGTCGGCTCCCTCCGAGCGGAGGCGGCGGGCGGCGTTACTCACGGCCAGGGTTGCGCTCTCGTCGACGCGGGTGACCCGTTCGGCCAAGTTCATCGTTCCTCGACGAGGGCGACGGCTGCACTCACGGCTCGCTCCCCGTAGTCGATGCGGTCGCGGGCCTCATCGCTCGTCATCCCGGGCCCGGTGATCCCGAGCGTGACCGGGGTATCCCGGTCGAGACTCACATCAGTCAATCCCGTCGCCGCGGCGTCGGCGATGACCCGGTCGTGGTCGGTGTCCCCGGAGACGATCGCCCCCACGACCGCGACCGCGTCGATATCCTCTCGCCGCGCCAGTCGGTCGGCCGCCAGTGGCGTGTCGTAGGCGCCCGGGACGTGCCGTTCGGCGACGATATCCACGCCATGGGCTGTGGCGGCATCGCGGGCGTTGGCCGCCATCTCGGTGGCGACGTCGGCGAACTCGGCGACGACGAGTCCGAGCCGTACCATACCCAGCGGGTGGCCCACGCGGGTGAAAGAACTACCGCTCTCTTCGGAAGGTACTCAAGTCCCGCGCTCACTGACCCCCAGTATGCGAGACGTCCTGGACCGGCGACGAGTCCTCGTCGGAGTCGCCGTCGCAACCCTCCTCGGCCTGCTCGCGCGCCTGTACGCGCTGGGGTTCCGGATGATGCACTGGGACGAGGGACGGGTCGGCTACCGCACGCTCCAGTATGCGGCGACCGGCGAGTGGTCGTACAACCCGTTCGTCCACGGACCGTTCCTGTTCCACGTGGACGCGTTCCTCTTCCAGGCGGCCGGAGCCAACGACTTCATCGCCAGACTCCCGGTGGCGCTTGTCGGGGCGTTGTTGCCGGCGGGGGCATGGCTGTACCGGGAGCGGTTACGGGACGTCGAGGTCGTGGCGCTGGCGGCGATCCTGGCGACGAACGCCGCCGTGCTGTACTACTCCCGGTTCATGCGCAACGAGGTGCTGGTGGCGGCGTTTGCGTTCCTCGCGGTCGGGTTCGCGATCCGGGTGCTGGACACGGGGCGGCGCCGGTATCTGTACGCCGCGGTGGCGATGCTTGGGTTGGCGTTCACCACCAAGGAGAACGCGGTGATGTACGTCGGGATCTGGGTCGGGGCCCTCGCCTTGCTCGTCGATCACCGGTTGTTCACGGCGCGTCGCCGCGGCGAGGGGTTGCGCACGGCCGTCGAACGCCTAGGCGGGGTGGCGCTCACCCGGCTGCGGACGTGGGCGATCCCGTTGGTGCTCGCGGGTGTCGAGTTCCTCGTCATCGTGTCGGTATTCTACGCGCCCCGACCCGAGTTCTACCGGATGTTCTCCGCCCCGGCGATGGTCCCGGGGGTCCTCGAGGAGGCGACACTTGGTTCCTGGAACGCGTTCATGAACACGTGGGGCAGTGGCAGCCACCAGCAACACCCCTACCTCCCGTTCCTCGAGGACTACCTCCGGACGATGTGGGCCGCCGCCCTCGTCCCCCTCGTCGCCGGCATCGTTGGGTTCCTCGCGGATCGCTACACTGGAGAGGGCCTGACCGACGTCGTGGCGTTCGCGTCCTACTGGGCGGGGGCGAGTCTCCTGTTGTACCCGCTTGCCACGGACATCAGTGCCCCGTGGTCGACGGTCCACACCGTCGTCCCGCTGGCGATCCCCGCGGCCGTCGGGATCCGCTTACTCGTCGACCGGTTCCGGAAGGCGATCGCCGTCGACGACCGCGTGGGTACCGGCCTTGCCGCCGTCTTGGCGCTGGCACTCATCCTCCAGGCCGGGGTTGCGACCGTGTCCCTCGTCTATCTCCAGCCGCAGGACAACACGGCGCTCACCCAGTTCGGGCAACCCAGTGACAACATGAAACCCGCGTTGGCCACCATCGACGACGTCGCCGCTCAACACACGGGTGGGCCGGACGTCTTGTTCTTCGGGTTGAAGTTCGCGCCACCCGGCGCCGGCGGCCCCCTGTACTTCGATCGACTGCCGTTACCGTGGTATATGCGGTCGATGGGCATCGAGACGACCGGCGAGGCAGACCTCGAAGCCTTGGAGGGCGAGAAGCCACCGGTCGTGATAGTCCCCGGTGACGCCAGTTACATCAGCGGGTACACCGAGACGGATGCCAAACCCTACCTCGACGGGTACACGCGGCTGGGAGCGTACGCGGTCACGTTGAAGATCCCGGGCAACGTGGTGTACGCCGTGGTCTACGTCGACAACGACGCGCTCGCAGACGCCCGTGCAGCCGACCACACCCGTGTCGGTGTCGGGACGCCCGCGAGAGTTCCCGTCGAGCACCGTAATTAAACGCTTATGTGGGTGCCCCGGTAACCGTCGCACACCACAGAAATGAGTGATTGGATAGCCATCGGCGCGCTGGCGGTCGTCGGCGCCCTCATCCCGGCGGGGATGCTCGGGTTGTCGTCGTTGCTCCGCCCGCGCGTCCCCGAGCAGGGGAAACGCGCCGTCTATGAATCCGGGGAGATCCCGACGGGGAGTACCCGGATTCGGTTCAACATTCAATACTACATGGTCGCGGTTCTGTTCGTCGTCTTCGACGTCGAGACCGTCCTCATCTTCCCGTGGACGGTCATCTACAACGCCGCCGTCGAATCCGCCGGGTTGTACACGGCGTTGGCGCCGATGCTGGTGTTCATCGGGGTGCTCGTCGTCGGTCTGGCATGGGCGTGGCAGAACGGTGCGGTCAGGTGGGTGCGGTCACCGCAGTACCGGCCCCAACGGGGTGAGCAATCATGAGTAGTGACCGACCGGACATCGACGCAGCCACAAAGACCCGCGAGGCACGGATCGGCGAGGAGTTAGACGACCGGTTCAACTCGAAGCTCCGGGAGGCGTTCGGATCGACCCCGTTCATCCTCACGAAGTTCGATAAGTTCATGAACTGGGTGCGGGGGTCCTCGATGTTCATGCTGCAGTTCGGGATCGCGTGTTGCAGCATCGAGATGATGCACACCTACGCCGTCAAACACGACCTCGACCGGTTCGGGTCCGGTGTCCCCCGCGCGTCGCCGCGTCAGGCCGACGTGATGATCGTGCCTGGCACTATCGTCTCGAAGTTCGCCCCCCGGATGAAACGGGTGTACGACCAGATGCCCGAGCCCAAGTTCGTCGTCAACATGGGGAACTGTTCGACGAGTGGCGGCCCGTTCCAGGAGGGGTACAACGTCATCAAGGGTGCCGAGGAGGTCATCCCGGTGGACATCCACGTCCCCGGGTGTCCACCCAGGCCCGAAGCCCTGGTGTACGGCGTCGCGAAACTCCAGGAACGCGTCGCCAACGGCGAATCATCCCCGGTAACCGTCAAGCCCTACGAACTCGAACAGTTCGGCGACCTGGAGCGGGACGAACTCGTCGAACACCTCGCCGAGCAGATCGACGAGGAGACACTCGTGATGCGGTACAACTTCGGTGAGTCGCCATGAGCACCCAAGAAGAGACAGAGGAGTCGACGGCCGACGTCGTCGAGGACACCGACTACGAATCGTTGCTCGGGGACGCCTACCTCGGCGACGACGAGTTCGTCAACGGTGACGGGATCGTGGTCCGGGCCGACGCGGTCGCCGACGTCGTCCAGACGTTGCGTGACGAGGCGGGATACGACCACCTCTCGGCGGTCACCGCCCAACAATACGAGGACCGATACGAGAGCATCTACCACCTCAAACGGTACGACGACCCCACCGACCGCGTCAACCTCGTCGTCCCGACCGCCGCCTCCGCACCGAAGAGTCAGAGTGTTGCCCCCGTCTTCCGGACCGCAGACTGGCACGAACGGGAGGCCTACGACCTCGTCGGCATCGAGTACGAGAACCACCCGAACCTCCGCCGCATCCTGCTCCCCGAAACCTGGCAGGGACATCCCCTCTCCCAGGACTACAACCAGACGAAACCCCAGATCGTCACCCTGGAATCCCACCGTAATCCACTGGCGGCCCACCACGAGGACGAGGAGACGGACACGATGTTCCTCAACATCGGACCCCACCACCCGGCCACCCACGGGGTGTTACACCTCGAGACCGTCCTCGACGGCGAGCAGGTCGCCGACGTCGAACCGGACATCGGGTACCTCCACCGATGTGAGGAACAGATGGCCGAGTCGGGGACCTACCGGTACCAGATCATGCCCTACCCCGACCGGTGGGACTACGCCTCGGCCGGAATCCTGAACGAGTGGGCCTACGCCCGCGCCGCCGAGGAGCTCGCGGATATCGAGGTCCCCGAGTACGCCCAGATCCTGCGGACGATGAGCGCCGAACTGTGCCGCATCGCCGCCCATACGCTGGCCGTCGGGACGTTCGCACTCGACATCTACGGGGACTTCACCGCGATCTTCATGTATGCGATGCGGGACCGTGAGGTCATCCAGAAAATCCTAGAGGAGCTCACGGGCCAGCGCATGATGTTCAACTACTTCCGACTCGGCGGGGTCGTTTGGGACCTCCCCGAACCCAGAGAGGAGTTCTTCGAGTTGACGCGGGACTTCCTGGAGGAACTCCCCCAGCGCCTCGATGAGTACCACGACCTCATCTCCTCGAACGAGATCTTCCAGCTTCGGTGTGTCGACACCGGCATCCTCCCGGCAGACGTCGCCAAGGACTACGGCGTGACCGGCCCCGTTGCCCGGGCATCGGGCATCGACTACGACCTGCGGCGCGACGACCCCTATGGCTACTACGACGAACTCGACTGGGATGTCGTCACCGACGACGGCGCCGACAACTACGCACGGCTACTCGTCCGGTTACAGGAGGTCGAGGAGTCCGCGAAGATCATCGAACAGTGTCTCGACCTCTTAGAAGACTGGCCAGAGGAGGACCGCACCATCCAGTCAAACGTCCCCCGCACCCTCAAGCCGGAGGCCGACAAGGAGGTCTACAGCGCCGTCGAAGCCGCGAAAGGCGAGCTCGGCATCTACATCCGCGCCGACGGCACCGACAAACCAGGGCGGTTCAAGATCCGCAGCCCGTGTTTCTCCAACCTCCAGTCGCTCCCGGAGATGGCCGAGGGCGAGTACGTCCCCGACCTCGTCGCCGCGTTGGGGAGCCTGGACATCATCCTCGGGGAGGTCGATCGGTAGATGCCGACGTTCACCGACACCATTGCCTCGACCTTCGGGCTCGAGGGACCCGGCGGTATCTTCATCGCCGGGTTGATCGGTGGCGCCATCATCGGCACCGTGTTACTGTTGTTCAGTGCCGTGGCGGGCCCGTGGGCGAAACGGAAGATCACCGCCGCGTTCACCGACCGCATCGCCGTCAACCGCGTCGGCCCGTTCGGCTTGTTGATCATCGTCGCCGACGCCGTCCGGTTGATGTCCAAGGAACTCGTGATCCCCGAGGGCGCCGACCGACCCGCCTTCGATCTGGCACCGCCGTTGCTGGCGGTGTCTGCATTGCTGGGGTTCGCCGTGATCCCGATGGGGTCGTTGTTCGGCGTGAACCTCCAGCTCGCCGACCCCGAAACCGGGTTGGTGTACGTGTTCGCCGTCTCCTCGATCGCCACGATCGCGTTGGTGATGGGCGGGTACGCATCCGCGAACAAGTACTCCTTGCTCGGCGGGTTGCGAGCGGTCGCCCAGAACATCGCCTACGAGATCCCGCTGGTGCTCACCGCAGCCTCGGTCGTGTTGTTCACCGGGACGTTACAACTCTCCGAGATCGTCGCCCAACAATCCGAACCCCTGCTCACCGTGGCCGGGGTGCCGATCCCATCCTGGTTCGCGTTCGTGAACCCCTTCGCGTTCGTGTTGTTCCTCGCCGCGAACATGGCCGAGATCGGGCGGAACCCCTTCGACATCCCGGAGGCTCCGACCGAGATCGTCGCCGGGTACCAGACGGAGTACTCCAGCATCTACTTCGTCCTGTTCTACCTGGGTGAGTTCCTCCACATCTTCCTGGGCGGCGCCATCCTCGCGACCGTGTTCCTCGGCGGGCCCGCCGGCCCGGTCCTCCCGGGATTCATCTGGTTCACCATCAAGATCTGGGCGTTCTTCCTGTTGACCCAGTGGGCGCGGTCGGCGATCCCACGGGTCCGCATCGACCAGTTGATCGAGATCGGGTGGAAGGGGATGTTGGTGCTGTCCTTCGGGAACCTCATCCTCACCGCCGTCATCGTGGGGGCCACACAATGATCGGCGTCCTGAAATCCATGGCGACGACGATGAAACACGTCTTAGATGGGAAGACGTTCACCGTCGAGTACCCGGACACCGCACCGGAGGTCTCCGCACGGTTCCGGGGGATCCATAAGTTCAGTCAGGAACGGTGTATCTGGTGTCGACAGTGTGAGAACGTCTGTCCGAACGACACCATCCAGATCGTCATGGACGATCAACGGAACGGCGAACAGTACAACCTCCACGTGGGCCAGTGCATCTACTGTCGCCTCTGCGAGGAGGTGTGTCCCGTCGACGCGATCCTGTTGACCGAGAACTTCGAGTTCACCGGCGACACCAAACACGATCTGGTGTACAACGCCGAACAGCTGAAGTCGGTGCCGTGGTACAACGACATCGACCCGCTCGCCGCCCGGGAACCCGATCGTGGAGCCTGGGTCGGCGAGGGCGAGGGCGAGGTCGATTACCAGTAGCCACCGACCCCGGTCACGGGAATGGGAAACTCGAAATCTTCAAAGGGCTGTCCCCGGAAGGCTCCGTCAATGGTAACCTATGAACTACTAGCGTTCGGGCTGTTCGCCGGGGTGACGGTCGCGAGCAGCCTCGGCGTCGTGCTCGCCCGCGACGTCTGGCACTCGGCATTGTTGCTGGGTGTCGCGCTGCTTTCGGTCGCCGTCCACTACGTGATGTTACAGGCCGAGTTCGTCGCCGCGATGCAGGTCCTCGTGTATGTCGGCGGCGTCCTCATCCTCATCACCTTCGCGGTGATGTTGACACGCCAACAGCGGGAGGCCGGTATCAGATGAGCGACGCAGAGAACCGGGTGTGGATCCCCGGATTGGCTGCGGTCGCGTTGTTCGTGGTGATGGCGGCCATCTTCGTCCAGGTCGATGTGGGGAGTGGCGCAGGCTTCCCGACGGACGGGTCGATCACCGCGGGCATCGGGTACCTCCTCTTCGATCTGACGGGCAGTACTGAGCTCGGGAGCGAGGGATTCCTCGCGGCCTTCGAGATCGTCGACGTCGTCCTGGTCGCGGCGTTGGTCGGCGGCGTGATGCTGGCCCGTCGTGATCGTGACACCGACGACGACCCGACCGTCGCCGACGGCGGCACTGAGGACGGAGGTGGTCGGTGATGGCCGTCGAGATGAGTTACTATCTCCTCCTGTCCGCCGCCGTGTTCTGCACCGGCGTGTTCGGCGTGCTCACGCGCCGGAACGCGTTGGTGTTCCTGATGAGCGTCGAGCTGATGTTGAACGCCGCGAACATCAACCTCGTCGCGTTCTCCTGGCAGTACGGTAATCTCAGTGGCCAGGTGTTCGCGTTGTTCACCCTGGCGTTGGCCGCGGCCGAGGTCGCGGTCGGCATCGGCATCATCCTGGTGTTGTACCGCAACTTCGACGACGTGGACGTCACGGAAGCAACGACGATGAGGTGGTAACATGGCAGGTGCACTCGAACTCACACCGGCGATCGCCGCACTCCCGTTCGCATCGTTCGTGATCGCACTCGTCGTGGGATACACCGCACCACGCCTCCTCCCGAAAGGCGGCGCCATCCCCGGTATCATCGCGACCGGTGGGTCGTTGCTGTTGTCTGCGTGGGTCGCCCTGACCGTCGCCGGCGGGGAGACCTTCAACGAGACACTGTACACCTGGATTCCCACGGACGGGTCGGCGATCGAGTTCACACTCGGCGTGTTAGTCGACCCGTTGTCGGCGATGATGCTGGTCATCGTCTCGTTGATCGCGTTCCTCGTTCACGTGTTCAGCCTCGGGTACATGAACGACGAGGGCGAGAGCGGGTTGCCACGGTACTACGCCGGTCTTGGCCTGTTCTCGTCGAGCATGCTCGCGTTCGTGTTCTCCTCGAACCTGTTGATGGCGTTCATGTTCTTCGAACTCGTGGGCCTGTGCTCGTACCTGTTGATCGGGTTCTGGTTCCGGGAACCCGGCCCCGCAAGCGCCGCGAAGAAGGCGTTCCTCGTCACCCGGTTCGGGGATTATTTCTTCCTCGTCGGCGTCGTCGCCACGGTCGCCACCTTCGGCACCACGCGGTTCCTCGGCACCGAGACCGCGCCCGGGTTCCCCCGGCTCGCCGAGGGCGTGTTGACCGCCCAGGGTGACCAGACCCTGGAGGTTGTCGGCGTCACCACCTACCTCGGCCTCGATCCCCAGGCATGGTTCGCGGTCATCGGCCTCCTCATCCTCGGAGGCGTCATCGGGAAGTCCGCCCAGTTCCCCCTGCACACGTGGCTCCCCGATGCAATGGAGGGCCCCACCCCGGTGTCGGCACTCATCCACGCCGCGACCATGGTCGCTGCCGGTGTGTACCTCGTCGCCCGGATCTACGGGTTCTACGCGTTGCTCCCGTCGGTGTTGGCGGTGATCGCGTTCGTCGGCGGATTCACCGCCTTGTTCGCCGCCTCGATGGCCGTCGTCAAACGCGAGATCAAACAGGTGCTTGCCTACTCCACCATCAGCCAGTACGGGTACATCATGCTCGGACTCGGGGCCGGCGGGTACGTCGCAGGGACCTTCCACCTCCTCACCCACGCCGTGTTCAAGGCCTTGCTGTTCCTGGGTGCGGGGTCGGTCATCATCGCGATGCACCACGACGAGGACATGTGGAAGATGGGCGGGCTTAAGGACAAACTCCCCATCACCTACTACACCTTCCTCGCCGGATCCCTCGCCCTGGCCGGGATCGTCCCCTTCGCCGGGTTCTGGTCGAAAGACGAGGTCCTCTACGAGGCACTGGCCCACGGGTTGGGTTCGAGTCCGCTGTTGCTCGGCGCCTACGCCATGGGGTTGGTCGCCGTGTTCTTCACCGGGTTCTACACCTTCCGGATGGTCGCCTTGACCTTCCACGGCGAACCGCGAACCGATACCGCGGCATCACCG
This sequence comes from Halobacteriaceae archaeon, assembly GCA_042216925.1. Taxonomy (GTDB): domain Archaea; phylum Halobacteriota; class Halobacteria; order Halobacteriales; family Halobacteriaceae; genus JBDGTJ01. The sequence goes on along the minus strand of JBDGTJ010000009.1, from coordinate 51,186 downwards.
CACGGCGTCGGTTGGAACGTCAAGGCGCCACTGGTCGTCCTCGGTGTCCTCGCGACGACGGTGGGACTGGTGAACATGACCCCGGTCGCCAAACTCACCGGCGCCCACATCGAGTACCTCCACCAGTGGCTGTCCGGTCCCGCGGCGACGGAGTTCACGAGCGTCCACCACTACGCCAACCCCGACACCGGGCTGCTCCATGAGTTCGCGGGGTATGCGGTCGGCACCGCCGGCCTCGGCGAGACCGCGCTGGCCCTGGGCGGCGCCGCCGTCTCCCTGGCGTTGGCACTCGCGGGCGCAGCCCTCGCCTGGTGGCTGTACGCGGTACCGGACCCAACAGAACACACCGACCGGCTGGGCACTGCGAAGACCGTGCTCTACAACAACTACTACCAAGACGAGTACCAGGTGTGGCTCGCTGAACACGTCACGATCCCCCTCGCCCGCGTCGCGGACAAGTTCGACCAGGGCGTCATCGACGGTGTCGTCAACGGTGTCAGTAGCGTGAGTCTCTTCGTCGGCGATCGGGTCCGCCGGATCCAGAACGCCGTCGTCACCGACAACGCCGCGTTGCTGACCCTGGGCCTGGTCGCGTTACTCGTTGTCCTGGGCCTCGCAGGAGGGTGGTTCTGATGTTGGTCGAGGTGCTGTTGGCGGTGACGTTCATCGGCGGGATCGCCGTCCTCATCGCGCCCGAGGAGTACGCCCCGAAACTCGGGTTCGGGTGGAGTCTCCTGCCGCTGCTCGTTAGCCTGTACATGTTCCTCACCTTCGACGGGGCGAACAACGCGTTACTCGGCGGTGGCGACCTCGCCTTCGAGACCACCGTCCAGTGGTTCGCCCTGGGTGAACAGTACGCCTTACAGTACCACGTCGGCCTCGACGGGATCAGCATGCCACTCGTCGTGTTGACGACGGTGTTGACCCCTGCCGCGATGCTGAGTGCCTGGACACCGATCGACGAGCGGCGCAGCCAGTTCTACGGGTTGATGCTGTTCATGGAGGCGTCGTTGCTCGGCGTGTTCGTCGCCCTCGATTTCTTCCTGTGGTTCGTGTTCTGGGAGTTCGTCCTCGTCCCGATGTACTTCCTCATCGCCATCTGGGGCGGGCCACGCCGGAAGTACGCCGCGATCAAGTTCTTCGTCTACACCAACATCGCGAGTCTCGTGATGTTCGTCGGGTTCGTCGCACTCGTGTTCGCGACACCGGGGTCGAGTTTCGACCTCCCCGTGGTCGCCCAGGCGATCACCGACGGGGCGGTCGGACCGCTCGTCGGCGTCGACGCCGGGACCATCAAATCCATCGCGTTCCTGTTGATGTTCGCAGGGTTCGCGGTGAAGGTCCCGATCGTCCCGTTCCACACGTGGCTGCCCGACGCCCACGTGGAGGCGCCGACGCCGGTATCGGTGATGCTGGCCGGCGTCCTCCTGAAGATGGGGACCTACGCATTGCTCCGATTCAACTTCACGATGCTGGCCGACGTCGCCGCGGCCAACGCCGAACTCATCGCCCTCTTCGCCGTGATCTCGGTGGTGTACGGCGCGATGCTCGCGTTGGCCCAACAGGACCTGAAACGGATCGTCGCGTACTCCTCGATCTCCTCGATGGGATATGTGATCCTCGGATTGGTCGCCTACACAACCCACGGCGTCGGCGGTGCCACCTTCCAGATGATCAGTCACGGCCTCCTCTCGGGGTTGTTGTTCATGTGTGTCGGTGTCATCTACAACACGACCCACACCCGCATGGTCGGTGACCTGTCGGGACTCGCAGACCGGATGCCGGTCACGGTCGGGGTGTTCGTCGCTGCGGCGTTCGGATACATGGGCCTCCCGCTGATGAGCGGGTTCGCCGCCGAATTCCTGGTGTTCGCCGGCGCGTTCGGGTCCGAGACGCTGCCCGCCGCCCCGCTGTACACGGCGGCCGCGATGTTCGGGATTGTCATCGTCGCCGGGTACCTCCTGTTCGCGATGCAACGCACCCTGTTCGGCCCGTTCGAGACCGCGACCGATTATGACGTCGTGCCGGCAGCCACCCACGACGCGGCGCCACTCGTGGTCCTCATCCTCGTCGTGGTATTGCTTGGATCGTTCCCCGACCTGTTCTACGGGATGATCCAGGACGCGAGCCAACCCGTCGTCGCGTTGATCGGAGGTGGGTCATAGATGGCGATCGAAGCCCCACCGCTCGGTCCGCAGCTCCTCCTCGGACTGACCGCGTTGCTCATCCTCCTCGTCGACACGGTCGCACCCACCAGTAACCGCAGTCGCCTGCTGGCGGCGGTGTCCGCAATCGGTGCCGCGGCGTCGGCCGGCGTCGCCGGGTGGTATCTCCTGGCCGGGTCCGGTCAGGGGGCCAGCGGTCCCATCACGCAGTTCGGTGGCGCCCTCGTGGTCGACGGGTTGAGCCTGTTCTTCGCGGTGCTCGTCGGCAGCGTCACGACCCTCGTCGTCGTCGCGTCTGCGGAGTACATCGCCGACCAAGACTACATCGCCGAGTACTACGGCCTCGTCTTGCTCGCGGCGACGGGGATGAGTCTGATGGCGGCCGCCAACTCGTTGGCGACGGTCTTCGTCAGCCTCGAACTGGCCTCGTTGCCCTCCTACGTTCTTGTCGCGTACCTCAAACACAATCGCGGCAGCGTCGAGGCCGGGTTGAAGTACTTCCTCATCGGGGCGTTGTCCTCGGCGATCTTCGCGTACGGGATCAGCCTCGTGTACGCGGTCACGGGGTCGCTGGCACTGCCCGCCATCGCCGACGCCGTCGCGACGACCGACCTCGTCGGGACCCTCGGCGTCGGCATGGTGATGATCATCGCAGGCGTCGGATTCAAGACCGCCTCGGTACCGTTCCACTTCTGGGCGCCGGAGGCCTACGAGGGCGCGCCCGCCCCGATCTCGGCGTTCCTCTCCTCGGCGTCGAAGGCCGCGGGCTTCGCGATCGCGTTCCGCGTGTTCACGGTCGGGTTGCCCCTGGAGGCGTTGCCGGCCGGCATCGACTGGACGGTCGCCTTCGTCGCGTTGTCCGTGGTGACCATGACGCTTGGCAACCTCGCGGCCGCCACCCAGGAGAAGGTCAAGCGGATGTTGGCGTACTCCTCGATCGGGCACGCCGGCTACGTCCTCATCGGATTGGCCGCCCTCGCCGAAGGATCCCCGATCGCGTTGGGGGCGAGCATGATGCACCTGTTCGTCTACGGGTTCATGAACACGGGTGCGTTCCTGTTCGTGGCCCTCGCCGAGCACTGGGGCATCGGCCGCACCTTCGAGGATTACAATGGCCTCGCCCGCGAGGCGCCGGTGGCGTGCCTGTCGATGACGGTGTTCATGTTCAGTCTCGCCGGCCTCCCCGTCGGCGCCGGCTTCCTCTCGAAGTACGTGCTCTTCGCCGGCGCCGTCGAGGCGGGATTGGCGTGGCTGGCCCTGGTCGCCGCTGCGAACAGCGCGTTGTCGCTGTTCTACTACTCGCGAGTGGTGAAGGCGATGTGGATCGAGGAACCGGCGTCGCCGATCACGATCACCACGCGCCCGACGGGCCTGTACCTCGCGGTCGTCGTGGCCGCGGTCGTGACCGTGGGCTTGCTCGCGGCGTTCAGCCCGGTGTCGAGTGCCGCGGTCGAGGCGGCGTCGGCACTCCTCGGGTAGGCCACACGACGGCGCGGAACCCGGTCTACCGCCGGGTTTATCCCGTCTGGACCTGAGGTGTACCTGACGCTATGGTCACGCGGCTCGTCCTCGGCTGTGGCACGTTCGGGCACCTGCTCCTGGATGCGGCAGCCACGCTCCCGGGCGAGCTCCGGGTGCTCGACCCGGATCGGGACCGCGTCGAGACGCTGCGGAACGAGAAGATCGCCGCGGAGCGGGCCGACATCACCGATGCTGAGGAGATCGGTGGGTACGACCCGAAGACAGTTATCGTCGCAGGTGACGACGCGGGCATCAACCACGCCGCCGCCCGCAGTGCCCGTGACCGCTACCCCGCGTCGACCTTGCTCGTCTATCACGGGGATCATCCCACCAGCGAGCAGCGGTCGGCGATCGCGGAGTTGGCCGACCACGTGCTCTCGCCCGGTGCCGCGATCCTCGACCGGCTCGACGCCATCGTCGCGGCCGGACAAGGCCGACAGGGGCAACTGTTCCGGGACCGATTGGCCGACATCGACGGCCCCCTCGGCGTGTTCACCCACGACAATCCCGACCCGGACGCCATCGCCAGTGCCGTGGCCCTCGTGGCGATCGCGGAGTCGGTCGGCGTCGAGGCCCAGGCCTGTTACTACGGTGAGATCTCCCACCAACAGAACCGGGCGTTCGTCAACCTCCTCGATCTCGAGATGCGGCGGTTCGACCCCGAGGAATCGATCGAGGAGTTCGCCGCGATCGCGTTGGTCGATCACTCACGGCCCGGGGTCAACGACCAACTCCCCGAGGATACGTCGGTCGCGATCGTGATCGACCATCACCCCTCGGAGGCGGCGGTGGTCGGGGATGTCGTCGACGTCCGCTCGGACGTCGGCGCAACGAGCACCATCCTCACCAGTTACCTCCGCCAGTTCACCATCGACCCCGACGAGGCGGTCGCGACCGCACTCCTGTACGGGATCCGCGTCGACACCAAGGACTTCACGCGGGATATCGTCCCGGCGGACTTCGAGGCGGCGGCCTACCTCCAGGAGTTCGCGGACACCGAGGCCCTCGAGATGTTGGAGGCCCCGAGTGTCACCGCCGACACCTTGGATACGATCGCCGAGGCGATCACGCGTCGCCACCAACAGGGTCGTGCCGTCGCCACGTGTGTCGGCCCGATCGCCGATCGGGACACCCTCTCCCAGGCTGCAGATCGATTGACGACGATGGAAGGCGTCGACACGGTCATGGTCTCCGGGTTCATCGACGGGACGATCTACGTGTCGGCCCGCTCGACGCGGTCGGAGTTAGACATCGGCGAGGTGTTGCGATCGGCGTTCGCCGAACTGGGGAGCGCCGGTGGCCACACGGACATGGCCGGCGCCCAACTGCCCCTGGGATTGTTCGGTGAGGTCAGCGAGGACGAGGAGACCGAGCTCACCGAGATCGTCGACAGCGTGGTCACCGATCGATTCTTCCGCGCCGTGGCCGGGGAGCCGGACACCGAGGAGTCCCCAGACGGAGACGACGACTCCCAGGCGACCGGCGCGGGACCGTGGCCACCGAACTGGTCGCCGGCCGCGGACGAGGACCGCGAGGTCCCGGTCGTCGACGACGGCGGGGAAACCGAACACGAAGAATGAGAAACGCTTTCCGCCGGTGGCGCCGTCATCGACAGTATGGACGGTGAGGGACCCCGCGACAAACTCCGGGTGCGAGACTACATGACCCGGGATGTCGAGACCGTGTCCGTGGATGAAACGGTCGGGGAGGTCGCCCACCGCATCGCGGAAAGTGACGGGCACAATGGGTTCCCGGTCACGGACGGACGGCGAGTCAAGGGGTTCGTGAGCGCCCGGGATCTGTTGCTCGTCGAGGAGGACGAACCGATCTTCCGGGTGATGGTCGAGGATCTCATCGTCGCCCATCCCGAGATGGAGATCCAGGATGCGGCCCGGGTCATCCTTCGATCGGGGATCCAGAAACTGCCGGTCGTCGACGACGCCGGCAACCTGGTCGGCATCATCTCGAATGCGGATGTGATCCGCTCCCAGATCGAGCGCGCCACCCCGGAGAAGGTGGGGAAACTGATGGAAACCCTCGAGTCGATCCACGAGGTCGGCGTACACCAGGAGCGGCGGACGGTGTCGTTGACGGCGTTGACACCGACCCAGGAGAAGGTGTACGCCGACGAGCTCGAGGGACGATCCTACGAGTTACAGAACGGGTTGGCCGAGCCACTCGTCGTCATCGACAACGGGGGCGACCTCCTGTTGGCAGACGGCCATCACCGGGTGCTTGCCGCGCGACGCCTCGGGATCGATGAGATGGACGCCTACGTCATCGTCCTCGAGGAGCCAGTCGAGTTGGGGATGGCGAAGACGGCGCGCGAGGCCGGGTTGGAGGACGTCGACGATATCCAGGTCGTCGACTACGCGAGACACCCACTCGTTGAGACGATCGAGCGACTGAAGTGATCCCTCCGGTCGCCGCTTGCGGGGTCCGGCTGGGGGGACGCCGGGGACTTGGTTGCCCCGGGCACCCGTGTACGGAAGTATCAATCTGTGAAGAGAATTGGAGTTCAGCAAAGCGTTATCACGGGACGAGGCCTGACTGTCGGTGTGAGTCGAGCGACGCTGGTGGACCGTCAGGTCGAGAACGCCGGTACCGATGAGACGGTCCTCGCGGTCGATGGATTGACGAAGGTGTACGGCGACGGGGAGACGGCGGTGCGGGCCGTCGACGACGTCTCCTTCTCGGTCGAGCGTGGCGAGGTGGTGGGCGTCCTCGGTCCGAATGGCGCGGGGAAGACGACGACGATCAAATCGATTCTCGGGCTCGTGATCCCGACGGCGGGCTCCGTCGAGATCGCCGGGGTCGACGCCCACGAGCACCCGCGTCGGGTGTACCACCACGTCGGGGCGATGCTCGAGGGCGCCCGCAACATCTACTGGCGGTTGACCGTCAGGGAGAACCTCCAGTACTTCGCCGCCCTCGCCGGGCAACGGGGGGCCGAGGCCCGGGATCGCCAGGATCGATTACTGGACCAGTTCGGCCTCCGCGAGAAGGCAGACACCCACGTCAACGATCTGTCACGCGGCCAGAAACAGAAGGTGTCGCTGGCGGCGACGCTGGCCCGTGGCACCGAGGTGGTGTTCCTCGACGAACCGACGCTTGGCTTGGACGTCGAGGCGTCCCTGGAGTTACGTCGGGAGCTCCGACGCCTCGCCGAGGAGGAGGACATCACGGTCGTCCTCTCGAGTCACGACATGGATGTCGTCGAGGAGGTGTGTGACCGGGTCGTCATCCTCTCGGATGGACAGGTCATCGCCGACGACGCCGTCGAGGATCTTGTCCGCGTCTTCGAGACGCAGGCCTACCGCGTCGCCGTCGAGGGTCGGGTGCCACAGGCCGTCCGTGATCGGCTCGGTCGTCGATTCGACGCGACGAACTTCGACGAGGTCGGCGACCGCACCCGCTTCGAGGTCACACTCGCCGACGGCGACGCTCTCTATGACGTCCTCGACGTCGTCCGGTCGGCCGACCTGCCATTGGTCGACGTCGACGGACTCGACCCGGACCTCGAGACGGTGTTCCTGGAAGTCACCGGTCGGACCCCGGGTGAGCCACCATGAGTAGCGGGTACGCCCCTGTCGATGTGGGAGCACGGGCCTATCTCGGGTTCTTCCTCGCGGCGGCCCGCAAGCGGCTCATCCTGTTGACCCGGTATCCGGTGAACACCCTCTCGATGTTCGGCAGCATCGCGTTGGTGTTCCTGGTGGTGTTCTACGGCGGCCGGGCGGTCGCCCCGGCCGCGATCTCGGACACGATCGAGGGCATCATCGTCGGATACCTGTTGTGGAGTATGAGTATCGCCGCCTACTCGGGGTTGTCCTGGAACGTCACCCGGGAGGCCCAGTGGGGAACCCTCGAACAGTTGTTCATGTCCCCGTTCGGGTTCGGGCGGGTCATGCTCGCCAAGACCGTTGTGAACGTCCTCGAATCGTTCCTCTGGGGGGCGATCACGCTCGGTCTCATGCTTTTAGTCACCGGCCGGTCCCTGACCATCGACCCGCTTACCGTCATTCCGCTTGGCGTCCTCGCGATCGCCCCCGCGGTCGGTATCGGGTTCACGTTCGGCGGACTCGCGATCCGGTTCAAACGCATCGAGAACGCGTTCCAACTCGTGCAGTTCCTCTTCATCGGGTTGATCGCGGCGCCGGTCGATACCTACCCGGCCATGAAGTGGTTGCCCCTCGCCCAGGGGAGTCAACTCCTCCAGACGGCGATGCGGGATGGCGTCCCGCTCGCGGCCCTGCCGACCGACGCGTTGCTCGTCCTCCTCGTCACGGCCGGGGGCTACCTCACGCTGGGGTATCTCACGTTCCTGTACAGTCAGCGGTGGGCGCGGCGCGAGGGCGTGATGGGCCACTACTAGCCCCCGACCGAACGCTTAATGGATTGTCCGTGCGGTTGTTTGCACATGTACGACGAGGAGGACCTGGCCGCGATCCGTGAGGCCCACGAGGAGTGGGCATCGGAGACGCGGGATCCGTTCCTCGAGGCCAACGGGGAGCGCGCCGACCGGTTCGCGACCGTCTCGAACTGGGAGGTCGACCGGTTGTACACCCCGACCGATGTTGCGGACCTGGATTACGAAGCCGATCTCGGGTTCCCCGGGGAGCCCCCGTTCACGCGGGGCGTCTACCCGACGATGTACCGCGGTCGCACCTGGACGATGCGGCAGTTCGCGGGGTTCGGGACCGCCGAGGAGACAAACGACCGGTTCCACTACCTCATCGACGAGGGCCAGACCGGCCTGTCGACGGCCTTCGACATGCCGACGTTGATGGGGATCGATTCCGACGACTCGATGGCGTTGGGCGAGGTCGGCAAGGAGGGCGTCGCCGTCGACACCTTGCGGGACATGGAGATTCTCTTCGACGGGATCGATCTCGGCGAGGTGTCGACGTCGTTCACCATCAACCCCTCTGCGATCGTGATTTATGCGATGTACGTTGCCCTCGCCGACCAACAGGGGGTTCCCCGCGAGCAGATCCGGGGCACCCTCCAGAACGACATGTTCAAGGAGTTCATCGCGCAGAAGGAGTGGGTCGTGCCGCCAGAGCCGGCGCTGAAATTGGTGACTGATGTCGTGGAGTTCTGCGCCGAGGAGACGCCGAAGTTCCACCCGATCTCGGTGTCGGGCTACCACATCCGGGAGGCGGGGTCGACGGCGGCCCAGGAGTTGGCGTTCACGTTGGCCGACGGGTTCGCCTACGTCGAGGACGCCATCGACCGGGGGTTGGACGTCGACACGTTCGCTCCGCAACTGTCCTTTTTCTTCAACTCGCATAACTCCCTGTTCGAGGAGGTGGCGAAGTTCCGGGCAGGACGACGCATCTATGCGCGGGTGATGGCGGACTGGTACGACGCGACGGCCGACGAGTCCAAACGGTTGAAGTTCCACACCCAGACGGCCGGCCAGTCCTTGACCGCCCAACAGCCGTTGAACAACATTGTTCGGGTGACGATCCAAGCGATGGCGGGGGTGCTCGGCGGGACCCAGAGCTTGCATACGAACAGTTACGACGAGGCGTTGGCCTTACCCAGCGAGGAGGCGGTTCGGGTGGCCTTACGCACCCAGCAGATCCTCGCCGAGGAGTCCGGAATCGCGGACATCGTCGATCCGCTCGGCGGGAGTTTCGCGGTCGAGTCGATGACCGATGAGATGGAACAGGAGGTAATGGGCTACCTCGAACATGTGCGTGATCTTGGCGACGGGTCGATGCGGGATGGGGTGTTACGCGGGATCGAGGAGGGGTACTTCCAACGGGAGATCCAGGAGTCGGCCTACGAGTATCAGGAACGGGTCGACGAGAGTGAGGAGGTCGTGGTCGGCGTCAACGAGTACGCCCTCGAGGACCAGGAGGAACTCGACGTGTTACACGTCGACGAGGAACAGGCTCGTGACCGGCAACTCGACCGTCTCGAGTCGGTGCGGGCCGACCGTGACGAGGCGGCCGTGGACGCCGCATTATCGGCGTTGCGTGAGGCGGCGGCGACCGGGGAGAACACGGTGCCCTACGTCATCGACGCAGTGAAAGCCTACGCGACGATGGGCGAGATCATGTCGGTCTACGAAGCCGAGTACGGGAGCTACCGGGAGACCGTCGGCGTCGCCTGACGGGTGGTACCCGGACCCCGGCCCTTCATTATCAAGGAGGGGGTAGTGTCACCGACCATGGTTTCACTCGCGACGCCGGTGGCGATCGTGGCGGGGGTCGTCGTCATCCTCGTCACGCTGGTGATGTTGTACGTGACCTATCTCGGGTACGAACAGGACCGTCACTCACCCGGTGGCGGGGAGCTCCCCACCACTGACGAGGCAGAGGAGTAACCCATTCGACGGTGATGTCGCATACTGTAAGTACCGCCAGGTCAAAGCACGCCCGTGTTCCGAGGCGCGCGGTTCGCGTGGGGGCTTGCCGTCGCGACCATTGGCGTGTACGCGTTGATCCTCGCCGGCGCGACGACGACGATCACGGACGCCGCAACGAGTTGTGCGACGTGGCCTGCCTGTAACGGGGAGTGGTTCGCCCTCTCCACGCCGGCCTTACTCGTGGTGTGGGTCCACCGCGTCATCGCCGCCGTCGTCGGCGTCCTCGTCGCCGGGATCGCCGGTGTCGCCTGGCTCCGGGCAGTCGGCACCCGTGTCCGGGTGGCGGTGACGGTCGCGACCCTCGCGTACCCGGTCCAGGTGGCGATCGGCGCCTACGCCGCCACCGCCGGCACCTCGACACTGGTGACGGCACTCCATCTCGCCGTTGGCCTCCTGATCTTCGGGGCGTTGATCGTTGCCCTCACCTGGACGCTGGAACCGGCGGACCGGTCGACGCCGACGGGTGGGACCGTCGACGGACCGACCGACCCGATCACCCAGGACGAGCGCCCTACCGCCTCGGAGTCTCCGGGGTTCGTGGCGACGGTCGCTGCCTACGTTCGATTGATGAAGCCGCGGTTGATGTGGTTGTTGAGCCTCGTGGCCGCGGCGGGGATGGCATTGGCGGCCGGTCCAGCACTGCGCGTCGACACCGTCGTGCTCACGCTCGCTGGCGGGGTCCTGGCCATCGGTGCGAGTGGCACGTTCAACCACGTCTTCGAACGTGAACGGGACCGGGCGATGGCCCGCACGGCCGACCGTCCGGTCGTCCAGGCCGTCGTCCCCGCGCGGAACGCGGTCGCATTCGGTGGACTGTTGACGATCGCGGCGCTCGTGGTGTTCCTGCAGATCAACGTGGTGGCGGCCCTCCTCGGGGTCACGGCGATCGGGTACTACGCGGTGGTGTATACGCTGGTATTGAAACCGAACACGGTGCAGAACACGGTCGTCGGTGGATTCGCCGGGGCGTTACCCGCGTTGATCGGGGTGGCGGCGGTCACCGGGACCGTCGGCATCACCGGAATCGCCTTGGCGAGTGTCGTGTTCCTGTGGACGCCGGCCCACTTCTACAACCTCGCGTTGGCCTACCGGGAGGACTACGAACGTGGCGGCTTCCCGATGTTGCCCGTGGTCCGGGGAAAGGCCGTGACCCGGAAACACATTTTGTTGTACCTGGGAGCGACGCTGGCGGCGGCGGCGTTCCTCGGGTGGGTGACCGCGTTGGGGCTGGTGTTCGCCGTCGCGGCGACGGGTGTCGGGGCGCTGTTCCTGTGGGCAGTCGTGCGATTGCACCGGGAGCGGAGTGAGGCAGCGGCATTCCGTGCGTTCCACGCATCGAATGCGTACCTCGGAACGGTCCTCATCGCGGTCGTCGTCGACTCACTGGTTGTTTGACCCAGGAGAGCGTAACGCTTAGCGGGGTGGCGGGGTGGGTTGTCGTATGGTGGCTGTCGCCGCGCGTGACGTCTCTCGTCGGTACGGTGATATCGTGGCCGTGGACGGGGTCTCCCTGGAGATCGAATCGGGCGAGATCTACTGTCTCATCGGGCCGAACGGTGCCGGGAAGACGACGTTGGTCCGGTGTCTGACCGGGACGACGACGGTCGACGAGGGCGAGGTCGAAGTCCTGGGATCGACACCCTCCGCGGTGGCCCGGGACCGTATCGGGTTGTTGCCCCAGTCGTTTGCCCCGGCACCGCGGTTGACCGCACAGGAACTCGTCGCGTACTACGCGGGGTTGTACGACGTAGGCAGAGACGTCGACACCGTGTTGGGCGATGTCGGGATCGACGCAGATCGGTCCACGTGGTACCGGGATCTATCCGGTGGACAACGACGACGCGTGTGTGTTGCGACGGCACTCGTCAATGACCCGGAGATCCTCGTGTTGGACGAACCGACGACCGGAATCGATCCCGCCGGACGGCGGGCGGTGTGGCGGTTGCTCGAGGAGTTGCGGGACGAGGGGACCACGGTGGTGGTGACCACCCACGACATGGCGGAGGCAACGCGGTTGGCGGATACGGTGGGATTGCTGGCGGACGGCTCCCTCGTCGTCACCGGGTCGCCATCATCGTTGGTCGCGGAGTATGGCGGCGGGAACCGGGTGGTCGTCGAGACGGACGCGTCGGTGACCGAACCGATCGCCGGGTTCAGACCGGTCGAGACGGCGTCTGGCATCGCCTTCGAGGGCGTGGCCCCGACTGATATCGGGGCGTTGGTCCGGGGATTGGACGAGGCAGGGATCACATTCGCGGGCTTGCGATGGCGGGAACCGGACCTCGAGGACGTGTACCTGGCGTTGACCGAGGCCGACCGAGAGACACTGGAGGGAGGGCAGTGACCCGTGGGCACCGCCTGGTCGCGGAAGCCACCGCGGCATGGCGAGCGTTCCGTCGACGCCGTACGGCGATGTTTTTCACATTCGCGTTCCCGCTGTTGCTCGTGGGCATCTTCGGGGCGTTGGTCACGACGAGTGCGGCGGGGACCGCCGGGCTGTTCACCAAACCGCCGGCCTACTACATCCCGGGATACCTCGCGGTGGTCGTGTTGTTCACCCCGTTGACCCGCGTCGGGTCGACGGTCGCTCGTCACCGATCCGGGAACCGCTTCGAGAAGCTGGCGACGACGCCGTTGGCGCGCTGGGAGTGGCTGGCGGCCCACACCCTCGTGAACGCGGTGGTGGTCGGGGTGGCGAGTGCGTTGGTCCTGGCCGTGGTCGTGGGCGTGACGGCTGCCTCGGTCCGGCTGGTGGCGGTGCCGGCGATCGCCGCGTTGGTGGGGGTGGCCGTCGTCGTGTTCTGTGGCATCGGCGCCGTGTTGGGTCGGGTGGCCGAATCCCGGGATGGTGTGGTCGCGGCCTCGAATGCGATCGCGGTGCCACTGGTCTTCCTCTCGGAGACGTTCGTCCCGCCATCGTTGTTGCCGCCGTGGTTCAGACCGGTGATGGGGCTGTCGCCGCTCACGTACTTCTCCCGGGCGGTGCGGGCGGTTGGTGTCACGGGCGATCCGTGGCTCGGAGACGCCGCGGTCTTGGTGGGGGCAGCGGTGGTTGCGTTCCTCGCGGGTGCGGTGGCGATCCCGCAAACGGATTGATCACCGGGGGACAGCGGTGGCGATCGTCATTGTGGCTTCCCCGAGTTTCTCCCAGCCGTACACGTGGTTGAGGAGGAGGTAGGTGAGAATCCCCAACGAGAGGCTCAGCGACCAGGCGAGGACGGCGATGCGGCCCACACGGGGGTGGATGGTCTCTGAGAGTTCGGCCATGTCGTGGGTGGCGGCCAAGATGATGGCATAGAGGACGACGGGGACTGCCACAACCGAGAGGACGATGTGGATGGCGAGCATCACGAAGTAGATCAGTTCGATCGTGTCGGCATACGCGCCGAGCGGGTCGCTTGCGGTGATGACGATGCTCTTCTCGAAGCCGCCGCCGACCTTCCAGAGGTACAACACGAGGAACACGACGATGAGTGTGAACGCGGTCATCATCGCAGCGCGGTGACGGTGAAGGCGGTTCTTGCGGACGAAATAATAGCCGAGCAACAACGCCGACAGGGCGATGGTGTTGATGACGGCGATCAGGTCACCGAACAGGATGACCGTCTGGTCGGCTAACGCGGGGAACAACGGGATGACGCCCGCGAAGGCAGCACTCACGAGGGCGTAGCCGATGACCGAGACGACGGCCGTCACCCGACCGGGGTGGGTGCGTGCGTAGTCCCGGAGCGGCGCTGCGACCATGGCCGGTGGTGTGGCCTCGGGCTACAAGCCGGTGTCGGTCGCGGTCGCCGGAGTTATACCGGAGTGCCCCGAACTCGCGGGTATGAGTGCGGGTCGCCAGCAACGGACCATCCGGTGTCTCATCGCCAAGGTCGGTTTGGACGGGCACGATCGAGGCGCCCACGTCATCACGCGAGCGTTCCGGGACGCCGGGTTCGAGGTGATCTACAGCGGCCTCCACCGGGCACCCGAGGAGATCGTGCAAGCCGCAGTCCAGGAGGACGTCGACGTCCTCGGGATCTCGATTCTGTCCGGGGCGCACAACACGTTGGTGCCGAAGGTGATGAGCGGGCTCGAGGAGTACGGGGCCGCCGATGATACCTTGGTGATCGTCGGCGGGATCATCCCGGAGGAGGACCGTGAGGAGTTACGGTCGGAAGGCGTCGCCGCGATCTTCGGTCCGGGGACGCCGATGGAGGAGACCATCGAGTTCGTCCGTGAGAACGTGCCCGAGCGATGAGTGACGAGGACCTGGTGGACGCGGTGCTCGACGGCGAGCAGCGGGCGTTGGCCCGAATCATCACCAGGATCGAGAATCGGTCCCCGGGATATCGGGATCTGGTGGCGACACTCCACCGTCATGCTGGCGATGCCGGCATCATCGGTGTCACTGGGTCGCCTGGATCGGGGAAGTCGACGTTGGTTGACCAGCTCGTAGCCGCGTACCGGGAACGAGGGCAGTCAGTGGGTGTGATCGCCGTCGATCCAGCGTCGCCGTTCACCGGTGGGGCGGTCCTCGGTGATCGTATCAGGATGGAGTCGAACATCGGGGATTCGAACGTGTTCGTTCGGTCGATGTCGGCGCGGGGGACCCTCGGTGGATTGTCGACGGCGACCTCTGATGCGGTGACGGCGTTGGATGCGTTCGGGATGGACCGGATCATCATCGAAACGGTCGGGGCCGGCCAGAACGAGGTCGATATCGTAAAGACAGCCGATACGGTCGCGGTCCTGGTGCCGCCGGGGTCCGGGGACGACGTCCAGATGCTGAAAGCCGGGATCCTGGAGATCGGAGACGTCTTCGTGGTGAACAAAGCCGATCTCAGCGGCGCCGATCGGATGGTGCGGGAACTGACCGAGATGATCCAAGAGCGCCGAGATCTCCGTGGCGACCGAGACGGCACCCCCGCCTCCACGAGGGGCGGGGCTGGCCACCACGCGGGTGACGGCGGCGGTGAACGGGCGGTCAGCGCCGAAACCGGTGGAACCGATGGGGGTTGGGTGCCACCGATCGTCGAGACCGTGGCAAAGGACGGCGAGGGCATCTCGGGGTTGCTCGAGACGATCGAGGACCATCGGGAGTATCTGACCGCGTCCGGTGAACTCCAGGAGACACGACGGCAGCGCTACGAAGAGGAGATCCGGGCACAGGTCAGAAGCGACCTCCGTGACATCGTCGCCGCAGAGTTCGAGGACCGTGGCGGGATCGCGGCGGATGCGCGCCGGGTATTGGACCGGGAATCGGATACCTACACGGTCGTCGATGCGGTGTTAGAACCGATTCGGGAGTGTCTCGATGGACCGGCGTCCGAACCCGTATCAGACCGGTTCGAATCCGAGTAACCGATCACCGGTCGTCTCCGATTCGACCACGACCGCGGTGACCGAGAGACCGGGGTCGACCGCATCCGGGTCCATACCCCTGACCTGGCCGGTCAGTTCGACGGGTCCGAACTCGGCGAGTGCGACGGCGTAGGGGACGTCGTCGACGAACTGTGGGGCGGCGACGTGGACGGTCGAGGCGGCGGTGACGGTGCCGGTGTCCGGGAGCGATCGCTCGGTGAAGTCGGTGGCGCCACACGTCGGACAGACCCGTCGCGGCGGCAGCCAGCCGTGGTCGTTGGGACAGGCGAGGTAGTACCCCGCGTCGGCGGCGACCGCGTCGAGGAAATCGTCGTATCCGGCGTCTCGTGCGGTGTCCTCGGTCATGGCTGCACCTCCAGGATGTGGACGACCGAACTCGCGACGGTCCCGCCGGCGTTGTGGGTGACGGCGACCTCCGCGTCCGGGACGGTATCGGCGTTGTGGTGGTCGCCGCGGAGCAGCCGGGTTGCCTCGACGAGTTGGCTGGCGCCGGTCGCACCGACGGGGTGTCCTTTGGCCTTGAGGCCGCCGGAGAGGTTCACCGGCATGGAGCCCTCCGGGGTCGTCACACCGTTCGACGCTGCACCGATCCCGGTGCCGGTGTCGAACAGGCCCAGAGATTCGATCGCTAACACCTCGGCGATGGTGAAACAGTCATGCACCTCCGCGAGGTCGATGTCCTCGGGGCTGCGGTCGGCGTCGTCGTAGGCTTCCTTGGCCGCGGCGGTGGCGGCAGGGGTGTTGGCGATGGATTCCCGGTCGCCTAAGGCCATGCGGTCACCGCCTTGTCCTGACCCGGTGATCGCGACCGGGGCCGATACGTCTGTGTTGGCTGCGTAGTCCTCGCTGACGAGGACGAGTGCCGCTGCGCCGTCGGTGATCGGACACGAATCCAACAGCGTCAACGGTGAGGCGATTGGTTGGGCCTCCAGAACCTCTTGGACGCTGATCTCGCGTTGGAACTGGGCGTACTCGTTCCCGACTGCATTGGCGTGGTTCTTCACCGCGATGTGGGCGAGATCCTCGTGGTCGCCACCGTACTCCTGGAAGTACCGTTCGGCCATCAACGCGTAGGCGGAGGGGAAGGTCAGCCCGGCGGACACCTCGTAGAGGGCGTCGGCGGCGATCGCCAGGGCTTCCGTCGCACGGGCGGTGCTGATGTTGTGCATCCGTTCGGCCCCGCCGACGACGACGACATCGGCCTCACCTGCTCGGAGTTGGCGGACCGCGATGCGGGCCGCCATCCCGCTGGAGGCACAGGCACTCTCGACGCGGGTTGCCGGCACGGACAGCCCGAGGGATTCGGCCATCAGCGGCCCGGTGTGGCCCTGGCGTTCGGACAGCTCAGACATGAAGTTCCCGAACAGGATAGACTCCACGTCCTCACGGGGGATGGCCGCGTCGTCTAATGCGGCCATGCCCGCCTCGGCGAACAGATCCCGGGTCGTTCGTTCGGGGTGGACGCCGAATTCGGTCAGGCCGACGCCTGCGACGCGGACGCCTGTCATAGTGGCTGATAGGGGGCGACGGGGACAAAAGCCCCGCGAACCCGGCACCGGTCACATCCCCATGTCTCGCGCGGGGTCGGGGACGGGTAACTGGGCCGGAGCGACGCCGAGGCGGTCGCCGACGTGGTCGAGGGCCATCTCGAACCCGTAGTACCGTTCGAGTTCGTCGCCGTCGACGGCGGTCCGGACCTTCAACATGGCGTAGCCATCACGGTTCTGCGTGATGGCGGCGGTGTGACCCTCGCGTTCGAAAGCGAGAACGCGTTCGGTGGCCGTGGTGAAATACCGGGCGGTCACGTCCCCGTTCGAGGCTGTGACGGCGTCCTCCATGGTCGGACTGGGCTGTGGGTGATGACGTAGTTTACGTTGTGAATCAACCCAACAGGCGTTGGGCGATGGTGTTGCGCAACACTTCGCTGGTGCCTTCGTAGATCTCGTTGAGTTTGGCATCCCGGTAGTACCGTTCGACGGGGAAGTCCGTGGTGTACCCGTATCCCCCGTGGACCTGGATCGCTTCGTTGGCGACCTCGCGGGATACCTCGGAGGCATAGAGTTTGGCCTGCGCGGCAGCTTTGATGAACGGTTCATCCCGCATCTTCTTGTCAGCAGCGTTATGCATCAGCAGTTCGGCGGCCCGGACCTTGGTGTCCATGTCCGCGAGTTTGTGTTGGATGCTCTGGAACTCGGCGATGGGTTGGTCAAACTGCTCGCGGTCCTGGGCGTAGTCGAGAGCGGCGTTCCGTGCGGCCTTCGCAATACCGACCGACCGCGCAGCGATCGTGATCCGTCCGCCGTTCAGTGTCTCGAGGGCCTGGCGGAACCCATCGCCCTCGTCGCCGAGCAACCGCGACTCGGGCACCCAGAGGTCGTCGAACCGGAGTTCCGCGGTCGGACATCCTTTGTCCCCCAGTTTGTGCTCGGTGTTCTCGACGATGAAGCCATCGTCGTCCTCGGGGCGGACGACGAACGCGGAGATGCCGTCGGTGCCGGCGTCCGGGTCGGTCTTCGCGAACACGATGACGGTGTCCGCGATGGACCCGTTGGAGGTCCAGAGTTTCCCACCGTCGAGTCGGTAGCCGTCACCATCCCGGGTGGCGGTCGTCGTCATTGCGGGGACGTCGCTCCCGGCTTCCGCCTCTGAGAGGGCGAACGCGCCGATATCCAGTCCCTCGTTGAGTCGGGTGAGGAACGTCTCACGGTGGTCCTCACTCCCGTAGGCATAGAGCATGTTCCCGGCGAGGCTGGTGTGGGCAGCGACGATCGTGCCGACGCCGCCACTCCCGCGAGCGATCTCGGCCAACCCGATGGCATACGAGTGGTAGTCCAACCCGGCGCCCCCGTACTCCTCGGGGAAGGGCATCCCCATCAATCCGAGATCGGCCATCTCATCGATGAGGTCGGCCGGAAACTCGTCGGTCTCGTCGATCTCCGCAGCGCGGGGGACGATCTCCTCGTCGACGAACTCAGTGACCATCTCTTTGATCTGGCGTTGCTCTGCACTGAGGCTGAAGTCCATACCCGACAAGGGTGGCGGTTCGGACTTCACTGTTGGCATCGGCGCCCGCCGATCAGTCGTAGGTGTAGAACCCTTCGCCGGTCTTCTTCCCGAGGTTGCCGGCCTCGACCTTGCGTTTGAGGAGGTAGGCGGGTGCGTACCGGTCGCCCAGTTCCTCGTGGAGGGTCTCGCTTGCGTGGAGACAGACATCCAACCCGATGTGATCGGCCAGTTCCAGAGGCCCCATGGGAACGTTTGTGCCCAATCGGAGACCGCGGTCGATGTCGGCCTTCTCGGCGACACCCTCGTCGTAGGCACGGATGCCCTCGTTGATCCAGGGCATCAACACGCGGTTGACGACGAACCCAGGTTTGTCGTCGGACTCCCACGTCGTCTTATCGAGGTCCGTAGCGAACGCGTGGGCGACATCGACGGTGGCTGGACTCGTCTGTTCGGCGACCACGACCTCGACGCCCTCCATGATCGGGACCGGATTCATGAAGTGGAGACCGACGACCGCTGACGGGGTGTCCGTCGCCGCAGCGATGCTGGTCACGGATAAGGTACTGGTGTTGGTCGCCAACACCACGTCCTCGGCGGTGAGGTCGTCGATGTCCGCGAACACCTCACGTTTGACACCGAGGTCCTCGACGACGGCTTCGACGATCAAATCACAGTCACTCATGGCCTCGAGGTCGGTCGTCCCGGTGATCCGCGCCTGGATTGCCGTTGCCTCGTCGTCGGTGATGTGGTCCCGGTCGACGAGACGGTCGAGACTGTCCTCGATGGTGGCAAAGCCGTCCTCGACGAGGTCCTCCTCGACGTCCCGCATGACGACGTCGTATCCCGCCGTCGCTGCGACCTGAGCGATGCCGCTGCCCATCGTCCCCGCACCGATGACGCCCACCGTTTGGATGGCGGCTACATCACGCATACGGACCCGTTGGGTCGGCGGTGGCCTAAGCGTGCCGACATCTCGATGGTCGCAGAAAACACTACATTGGGGGAGGGTAATCACCCGGTAGGATATGACCGGGGAGGCCACCCGTCTCGAGGATGTCCACCTCGTCGGATCGGTCACCGCCAGTGTCCTCGCGGACGCCGACATCGACCCGGAGGACCTGCTGGACCGACGGGTCACCCACGCCGAACTCCGGGACGTGGGGGTCAATCCCGGGGTCGCCGCCCGGTTACGGCGAGCGCACTCGCTGCCCTGGGCACATGCGGCCGACAGTGACGACCTCGATCGACGCGCCGAACAGATCAGGGGGTTGGACCGGGACGAGCGGGCCTGGGTCGCGGTCAGTGCGAGTGACTGGACCGAGACCCTCGACCGGGAGATTCCGACCAGTGAGGAGGCGACTACTGACGATGAACACCACCACAACCCCGATCGGACGCCGGTCACCTCCATCTCCGGAATCGGCGAGGTGCGGGCCGCCGCGTTGGCAGACGCCGGGATCACCTCCGTCCGGGCGTTGGCGGGTGCCGATCCCGAGGCCGTGGCGTCGGCCCTGGATCTCTCCCCGGTTCGGGTCCGCCAGTGGCACGCTGAGGCCAGGGAACGACAGGAATAATAGGGGATGGGGCCGTCGCCTCCACCCATGCTCCCACTCACTGACTCCCCGGTTACCCGCGATGGGAAGGTCCTCATCCTTGCCTACGACCACGGCTTGGAACACGGACCCACGGACTTCGACCCGGTGCCGGCGACGATGGATCCAGAAACGGTATTCGACGTCGCAACCCACGACGCGGTCACCGGCATCGCCGTCCAGAAAGGGGTGGCAGAAGCCTTCTACCCCTCGTATGCCGACGACGTGAACCTCGTCGCGAAGGTCAACGGCACGTCGAATCTCTGGATGGGTGAGTACGATTCGGCGGTGAACTGGAGTGTCGAGTATGCCGCGGAGATCGGGGCCGACGCTGTCGGGTACACCCTGTACGGGGGATCGAACCACGAAGTCGAGATGGCCGAGGAGTTCCAGGCGATCCAAGAGCAGGCCAGGGGCGAAGACCTCCCCGTCGTGATGTGGTCCTATCCCCGGGGCCAGGGCGTGAAAAACGACACGAAAAGCGGGGTCATCGCGTACGCGTCCCGGCTCGCATTGGAACTCGGTGCCGATGTCGCGAAAATCAAGCACCCGGGCAGTCGGGAGGCCATGGAGTGGGCGGTCGAGGCAGCTGGCCCGGTGAAGGTCATCATGAGTGGTGGCTCGAAGACTGACGATCGGTCGTTCCTCAAGAGCGTCCGGGAGACCATGGACGCCGGGGGTGCCGGGCTGGCGGTGGGGCGAAACGTCTGGCAACGCGAACAGCCACGCGCGATGCTGGATGCCCTCGAGGCAGTGATCTTTGAGGATGCCAGCGTCGACGAGGCGTTGACCCGGATCTGAGATGGTCGAGGACATCATCGAAACCGTGGCAAGATCAGCCCCGGAGATCCGGGCGGGGTTGCCGGGGCGCCGGCAGGCGACCGGCGAGGAGAACGTCACTGGCGACGAGCAGCTGGCCGCCGACGTCTGGGCCGACGACCTGCTCTGCGAGCGATTGACGGCCCTTGATTCGGTTGGGGCCTACGCAAGCGAGGAACGGGAGACCGTCGTCGATGCCGGGTCCGGGTACAGTGTGGCCGTCGATCCGTTGGATGGATCCTCGAATCTCCGGTCGAACAACCCGATGGGCACCGTCGTGGGGATCTACGATGATCCGTTGCCGGCCCCGGGGACGGCCTTGGAGGCCGCTGCATTCGTGTTGTACGGGCCGATCACGACGATGGTCGCCGCCATCGGGGACAGCGTCACCGAGTACGTGATCGAGGACGGTCAGCGTCGTGCGGTCGGAGCGGTGGAATTGCCCGCGGACCCGGTGGTCTACGGATTCGGTGGCCGGGTTCCGGACTGGACGCCGGCGTTCGAGGCGTTCGTCGCCGAGGTGGAGACGGAGCTGAAACTCCGGTACGGTGGTGCAATGATCGCGGACGTCAGTCAGGTGTTGGCGTATGGCGGGATCTTCGGGTATCCCGGCCTCCAGGACCGGCCGTCGGGGAAACTCCGCGTGTTGTTCGAGTCCGCCCCGATCGCCTACATCGTCGAGGCAGCGGGCGGCCGGTCCTCGGACGGGGACCAGTCATTGTTGTCGGTCGATCCCACGTCCCTCCACCAACGCACCCCGACGTTCGTCGGAAACGGGACATACATCGATCGGTTGGAAGCGGCCCTGGATGCGTAGGCACCCAACGCGAGGGGAAAATGGTATGCCGTTACCAGCGGCCGTACCCGTATGGACGTCCGCATCGACGCAGACGCCTCGGAGGCCGAGGCAGGCGCCATCGCCGCGGCGTTAGCCGAACACGTCGGCGAACGCGTCGCGGTGTACATCGGGGATGCCGGGGAGGCGGTGGCGACGCGGTCCCCGTCCGAGACCGGACAATCCGCCGAGACGGACTGGGATGAGGCGGATCGGGAACCAACCGACCGGGAGCAGTCGATCCGCGAGGAGATCGAAGACATCCTCGAGGGTGGCCCCGAGAAGTACCGGGAGCGACTCGCCGACGAGGGGAAACTGTTCGTCCGCGATCGGCTGCGACTGTGGTTCGGGGAGGATGGGTTCACCTTCGAGGACGGGAAGTTCGCGAACTTCGACGCGTGGCATCCGAACAGTCCCGACGTCGAGGACTACGATCCAGGCACCCGATTGCCGGCGGACGGGTTGCTCACCGGCGTTGCGGAATTCGAGGGGCGGGACCTTCACGTGATGGCAAACGACTACACGGTCAAGGCCGGGTCGATGGCCGAACGCGGTGTCGAGAAGTTCCTCCGGATGCAACAACGCGCCCTCAAGACGGGGTCGCCGGTGTTGTACCTCATGGACTCCTCGGGTGGGCGGATCGACCAGCAGTCGGGGTTCTTCGCCAACAGGGAGGGCATCGGGAAGTATTACTACAATCACTCGATGCTGTCCGGACGGGTGCCCCAGGTCTGTGTGTTGTACGGGCCCTGCATCGCCGGCGCAGCGTACACACCGGTGTTCGCCGATTTCACGGTGATGGTCGAGGGGATGTCGGCGATGGCGATCGCGAGTCCGCGGATGGTGGAGATGGTGACGGGCGAGGACATCGACCTCGAGGAGCTCGGCGGTCCACGGGTCCACACCAGACACTCGGGGAGTGCAGACCTCGTCGCCGAGGACGAAGAACACGCCCGGGAACTGGTCGCCCAACTGTTCTCCTACCTGCCGGATAACGCCGACGAACGACCGCCACAGGCGCCGGGTGAACCACCGGCTGCCTCGCCTGCAGGAATCGATTCGGTCGTCCCGACGGCACCCAATCGAGCCTACGACGTCCACGACCTCCTCGAGCGGGTGGTCGACCAGGAGAGCCTCTTCGAGTTACGGCCCGAATATGGGGCCGAGATCGTGACCGCGTTCGCCCGGATCGACGGGCGGCCGGTGGGTGTCATCGCGAATCAACCCGCCGAGCGGTCGGGGGCTATCTTCCCCGACGCGGCCGAGAAGGCCGCGGAGTTCGTGTGGACCTGTGATGCCTACAACATCCCGTTGTTGTACCTCTGTGACACGCCGGGGTTCATGGCTGGGTCCCAAGTCGAGAAGGACGGGATCCTCGAACAGGGGAAGAAGATGATCTATGCGACGTCGGCGGCGACCGTCCCGAAACAGTGCGTCGTGGTGCGGAAGGCCTACGGCGCCGGGATCTACGCGATGTCGGGTCCGGCCTACGACCCGGAGAGCACGATCGCGTTACCGTCCGGTGAGATCGCCATCATGGGGCCGGAGGCCGCGATCAACGCGGTCTACGCCAACCGATTGGCGGACATCGACGACCCCGACGAACGCGAGCGGGTGGAGGCCGAGCTCAGAGAGGAGTACCGGGAAGACATCGACGCCCATCGCATGGCCAGCGAGGTCGTTATCGACGAGATCGTGGCGCCATCATCGTTGCGCGAGGAACTCGTCGAACGGTTCGCCTTCTACGCGGATGTCGAGAAGCAACGCCCAGAGAAAAAACACGGGACGATCCTCTGACCGAGCCCGGTTACGGATCGGCTTTCTCGCTGAGGACGGTGCGATCGAACGAGCAGACGAGGGTGTCAAGTGCGTCGGGTTCGACGCGGTAGGCCTCGACGTGCATCGTGACCACACCCCGTTCGCCGTCGCTGGTCTCGCGTTTCGAGACGACGGTCGATTCGGCCCGGATGGTGTCACCGTGGAAGACCGGGGCCGGATGTTCGACGTCGTCGTAGCCGAGGTTCGCGACGACGGTGCCATCCGTGGTCTCGGGGATGGTGAGACCGACGGCTAGTGCCATCGTGTACAGGCCGTTGACGATGCGTTCCCCGAACTCGGTGTCGGCGGCGAACGCAGCGTCGAGGTGGAGGGGCTGCTGGTTCATGGTCATATCACAGAACTGTTGGTTGTCGGCTTCGGAGATGGTGCGTCGCCGGTCGTGGACGATCGTCTCTCCCTCCTCGAATTCGCCGTAGTACCGTCCGGGCATAGCTGAATCAACCGATGACAGGGAGAAAAAACCCCGAGTCCGCACGACGGCGGCACCCCCGGTCTCCGGCCGGACCATAAAGTATTTTTACCCGACCGGTGAGCACATTATATTGACACGAGAGCAGGACTGTCGCCTGCAAGTGTCAAGTACTGCCAACCAACACGGCTGACAACTCTAACATGACAGGGAAACCGACTGCGCGTGGTGTCCTGCTCGTCGCGATCGTCGTGCTCGCGGCGACGACCGGGACGGCGATGGGTGCATGGAACGGCTACGTACAGGCTGAAAACAACTCGCCGGGGGCAACGACGACGTACACGTTCGGTGCGACGGTGGCGAACCAGACGACGTCCTCCGGGCTGGTAATTAACTTCCAGTACGCTGGCGTCGAGGTTCAGAACATCGAGCATTCCGACATCGAACGGTTCGGGATCGACGTCAATGGGGACTTCCCACCGGGGAACCTCAACGACAACCTCAACAACAGCATCGCCAGCGTCGAATCGAGCAACTTCGGACGGACGCTGTTCCTCAACCTGAGCAGCGACGTCACGCTCAACACCAACGACGAGATCGTCCTCGTCCTCTCCGGGATTACGAACCCGGAGAATCCGGGGGACTATCCGGTGTTGCTCGACGTGGCGCCCAACCAGCAAGGCGGCGAGGCTCAGGCGACACTATCCATCGAGAAGGAGATGACGACGACGACCACCACGACTACGACGACGACCACCTCCGGTGACGGTGGCCCCGGCTTCACGGTGGCACTCGCCGGGATCGCGTTCCTCGCAGCGGCACTGATCGCGCTGCGGCGGACGTAAGCTTCTCGGGCGCTGGGCCCTGACGCCCGGCATGGCCCGACGAAGCGTCCTGTTCTCGCCGGGAAACCGGCCATCACTTCTCCGGAAGGCCCCGGACAGCGGCGCCGATACGATCGTCTTCGATCTGGAGGACGGTGTAGCACCGACGGAGAAACCGGCGGCGCGTGAGGCAATCGCCGAGATCCTGGCGGATCCTTCCTTCGACCCGGCTGCCGAGGTCTGTGTCCGGGTGAACCCGACCGGGGTCGCCGCCGACGACGATCTCGACACCGTCCTCGACGGTGGTGTCCCGGACAGCGTGATGGTGCCAAAAGTCGCTGCCGCCGATGACATCGAGACCATCCATCGATTGCTGGCCGAGCACGGCGTGTCGGTCCCGGTGTTTGCGCTGATCGAGACGGCGGCAGGTGTCCTGGCCGCACCATCGATTGCGGCTGCGGACCCGACGACGGCACTCGTCTTTGGGGGCGAGGATCTCACGGCCGACATCGGCGCCACGAGGACCGCGGATGGCACGGAACTTCAGTACGCTCGGCAACGGGTCGTGATCGCTGCAAGCGCCGGGGGTGTCGATGCCATCGATACGGTCTTCACCGACCTCGAGGACACGGACGGGTTACGAGCCGAGGCACGGTTCGCTGCGACCCTCGGATTTGATGGCAAGCTCGCGGTGCATCCCGACCAGGTGGAGCCGATCACGGCGGCGTTCACCCCTGATTCGGAGACGGTAGCGTGGGCCAAACGTGTCCTCGAGGCCCGAGACACCCACGAGGGGGAGGGCGTGTTCCGGGTCGACGACGAGATGATCGATGCGCCGTTGATCACGCGTGCAGAGCAGATCCTCGACCGGGCCAACGCAGACGCCCCCGATTGAGAGGGGAGTTCCCGCAGTCGAAATCGGGTGATGGCATCGGGGTGAGAATGTGTCGTCAGCTTTATTCGCCGGCCGCGGGTCAGTTTGTATAATGTCAGCCGAGTCCAATCCGTTCGAGAGCCTCCAGGAACAACTCGACGACGCTGCAGCCTACATCAACGTCGCCGACGACGTCATCAACCGTCTGAAACACCCGGAACGTGTACTGGAGACGACGCTGTCGGTTCGGATGGACGATGGGACGGTCGAGACGTTCAAGGCCTACCGGTCGCAGTTCAACGGCGACCGCGGCCCCTACAAGGGCGGTATCCGATATCACCCGGGGGTGACCCGTGACGAGGTGAAAGCCCTCTCGGGGTGGATGGTGTACAAATGTGCCGTCGTCGACATCCCCTACGGTGGCGGCAAAGGCGGCATCACGATCGATCCGGACGCCTACAGTGCCGCCGAACTCGAGCGGGTGACCCGGTCGTTCGCGACGGAACTCCGACCGTTCATCGGGGAGGATCGAGACATCCCCGCGCCCGACGTGAACACGGGTCAACGCGAGATGAACTGGATCCGGGACACCTACGAGACACTCGAGAACACGACCGAACCCGGCGTCATCACCGGGAAATCCGTGGGGAGTGGGGGCAGTGAGGGGCGGGTCGAGGCCACCGGACGGTCGGTGATGCTGGCGGCGCGGGAGGTGTTCGATTACCTCGGCCGAGACATCGACGGGGCGTCGGTGGCAGTCCAGGGCTACGGGAACGCCGGATCGGTCGCGGCGATCCTCATCGACGAACTTGGCGCCGATGTCGTCGCCGTCAGTGACTCAAGTGGTGCGATCCACAACCCCGACGGACTGGACACGAAAGCCGTCAAGGAGTATAAACAGGAGACCGGTTCTGTGACCGGGTTCCAGGGTGCCGTCGAGGAGTTCTCCAACGAGGAATTGCTCACGATGGACGTCGATCTGTTGGTCCCCGCCGCCTTAGAGAACGCCATCGACGAGGGCATCGCGCGGGACGTCAGCGCCGACATCATCGTCGAGGCCGCCAACGGGCCCCTGACCCCGGGGGCCGACGACGTCCTCGCCGACAGCGACGTGGTGGTCGTCCCTGACATCCTCGCCAACGCCGGTGGGGTGACGGTCTCGTACTTCGAGTGGGTCCAGAACCGGCAACGGTTCTACTGGAGCGAAGACCGGGTGAACACGGAGCTCGAGGACGTGATCACGTCGGCCTTCGAGGACCTCGTCGACGCCTACGAGACACTGGAGGTTCCCACGATGCGGACCGCCGCCTACACCGTCGCGATCCAGCGGGTCGTCGACGCGTACGCCGATCAGGGCACCTGGCCCTGACCCGTCCCGCCCGGTCACGGGTCAGAACCCGAGTTCGTCGCCGATGACCACGTGTTGGATCTCGCTTGTCCCCTCGCCGATCTCCATGAGTTTGGCGTCCCGGAAGAACCGCTGTGGTGCGAAGTCGGTGGTGTACCCGTACCCGCCCAGGGTCTGGACGGCGTCCTCGCTGACCTCGCGGGCGGCTTCGCTCGCCTCGAGTTTCGCGAGGGCGGACTCGCGGGTGACGTCCAGACCCTCGTCGTATCGCCACGCGGCGCGGTGGGTGAGCAGCCGCGATCGTTCGATCTTCCGGTGCATATCCACGAGCTTGTCACGGATCGCGTCGAACTCCGCGATTGGGTGGCCGAACTGTTCCCGTTCGGTGGCGTAGCCGGCGGCTGCGTCGTAGGCGCCCTGTGCGAGACCGGTGGACAACGCGGCGATCGAGATGCGGCCGCCGTCCAGGGTCTTCATGGCTTGGGCCCACCCGTCACCGACGTCTCCCAGTAACCGGTCCTCGGGGAGGTAGCAGTCGTCGAACTGTATCTCACACGTTGGTGAGGCGTTCAGGCCGAGTTTGTCCCAGACGGTGGTCACCTCGAACCCGTCGTCTGCGTCCGGGTCGACGATGAACGTCGAGATGCCGTCATAGCCGGCATCGGGATCGGTCACCGCCTTGACGAGGATGGACCCGGCGACGCTGGCGTTGGTGATGAACTGTTTGGTGCCGTTCAACACCCAGCCGTCGTCGCGGCGGTCGGCGGTCGTGGACATGTTCGATGCGTCTGAACCCGACCCCGGCTCGGTCAACGCCCACGCGCCCAGGTAGTCGCCCGCGGCGAGTGGTCGCAACCACCGTTCCTTCTGGGCATCGGTGCCGAACAGCTCGATCGGTTTCGACGCCAGTGAGACGTGGGCGGCATACGAGAGCCCGATGCTGCCGGAGACGCGACCGAGTTCCTCGGTGACCAACGCATACAGTAACTGGTCGCCGCCGAGGCCGCCGTAGGCCTCGCTGACGGGGACACCCATCATGTCGAGGTCGGCGAGGTCATCGAAGATGTCTGCGGGGAACCGGTGAGCGTCCTCGATGTCCTGGGCCACCGGTTCGATCTCTTCGGTGCAGAACTCCCGGACGGTATCCCGGATCATCCGGTGCTCGTCGGGAAGCTCGAAATCCATACACGATGGGTCGGGGAGACCGGAGATAAAAACACCGACCCGTCGACGCCCGGGAGACATATAGTCCGGCACACCAATCCAGTGATGTGAGCATCCGGCAGTTCCTCCGAGGCACCATCGCCTGGACGGACCTAGAGCGCGTCGTCGAGGAACTGGGGGATCGGTACGAGCTCGACCCGGTCCACGTTCGCTTCCTCGAGGCAGAGAACTGGTTGTCGACTCCGTTGGTGTTGAACGACCAGTACTTCGTGAAGGTGGTGTCCCGACAGAACGCCGTCGTTCACCGGTTGTTCACGGCGGGCCGGAACCTCGGAGCGTTTTCGAGTGGGACCGCCGGGTTCTTCGAGTCGGTCGCCTCGCCGGCGGCGATGGCTCGCCAGGAGCTGGCGGCGACCGAACGGATGCGGGATATCGGAGTGAACGTCCCGGAACCCGTGGAGGCCTTCGGCGTCGACGATCTCGGGGTGTTGGTCCTCGAGTATCTTCCGGAGTTCTCGACCGTCGACGAACTCGACGAACAGACGATTCGATCGCTGGCACCGACGGTGTTCGAGATGCTGGCGACGATGCACGCCCACGGTCTCGCCCACGGTGATCTCCGGGGAGAGAACCTCTTGGTCGCCGACGGTGAGGTGTACGTCATCGACGCGACAAGCGTCGAGGAGGACGCCATCGACGGGGCGAAACCATACGATATCGCGTGTGCCCTCGGCGCGTTCACGCCCCACGTGGGCGCAGGCGACAGCGTCGAGGCCGCGCTCCGTGCCTACGACGTAGACGACCTCCTGGCCGCACGGGAGTTCCTCGATTTCGTCAACATCCGTCCGGACCACGACTTCGACGCTGCAGAGGTCAAAGGCGAGATCGAGAAACGGGCGGGGTGACCGCCCTCGCCGCCGGGAGGGGGAGTCTTATTAGGTTCGCTGGACCACGTTCGAACGCACCATGAGCGAACAAGTTCAGGAACCCTCCCGACATTACATCGACGGTGAATGGGTCGAAGGCACCGGCGATGAGACCTTCGACTCGATCAACCCCGCAACGGGCGAGGTACTTGGCACGTTCCATCGAGGGACCCCGACCGACGTCGAGACGGCTTTGGCCGCAGCCGACGCAGCCGAGGCGGAGTGGCGGGAGCTCTCCTACATCGATCGAGCCGACCACCTTTGGGACATCTACCACGAACTCCGGGACCGCACCGACGAGCTCGGGGAGATCGTCACCAAGGAATGTGGCAAGGAGATCAGCGAGGGGCGGGCCGACGTCGTGGAGGCCTACCACATGGTCGAGTGGGCGGCCGGCAACGCCCGCCACCCCCACGGCGACGTCGTCCCGAGTGAGGTCGCGGACAAAGATTCGTACATGCGCCGGAAACCACGCGGGGTCGTCGGGTGCATCACCCCGTGGAACTTCCCGGTCGCGATCCCGTTCTGGCATATGGCCGTCGCGCTCGTCGAAGGGAACACGGTGGTCTGGAAACCCGCCGAACAGACGCCGTGGTGTGGGGAGATCATCGCGGAGATGTTCGAGGACGCCGGCATCCCCGATGGGGTGTTCAACATGGTTCAGGGATTCGGCGATGCGGGCGCCGCCATCGTCGACGACGACCGCACCGATACCGTCCTGTTCACGGGATCTGCGGAGGTGGGTCAGGAGGTCGCATCCAAAGTCGGGGGCGAACCCGGGAAGCTCGCCGCGTGTGAGATGGGCGGGAAAAACGGGATTATCATCACCGAGGACGCCGACCTCGACGTGGCGGTCCACTCCGCCGTGATGTCCTCGTTCAAGACGACGGGACAACGTTGTGTCTCCTCCGAGCGGCTGATCGTCCACGAGGACGTCTACGACGAGTTCAAGGAACGGTTCGTCGACATCGCCGAGGATGTCGCCGTCGGCGATCCGCTCTCCGAGGACACGTTCATGGGACCGGTTGTCGACGAGAGCCAGATCGAGAAGTTCCACCGGTACAACGAACTCGCTCGCGAGGAGGGGGCCAACGTCCTGGTCGATCGGGAGAAGTTGCCCGATGACGAGATCCCGAGCGGACACGAGAACGGCTACTGGGTGGGTCCCTTCGTCTACGAGATCGATTACTCGAAGGACCTGCGGTGTATCCGGGAGGAGGTGTTCGGGCCCCACGTCGCGTTGTTGAAGTACAGTGGCGACATCGAGCGGGCCGTCGAGATCCACGACGACACCCCCTACGGGTTGGCGGGCGCGATCATCTCGGAGAACTACCGACAGATCAACTACTACCGCGATCACGCGGAGGTCGGGTTGGCGTACGCGAACCTCCCCTGTATCGGGGCCGAGGTCCAACTCCCGTTCGGTGGCGTCAAGAAATCCGGGAATGGGTATCCGAGCGCTCGGGAGGTCATCGAGGCGGTCACCGAACGCACTGCCTGGACACTGAACAACTCCAAGGAAATCACCATGGCCCAGGGCCTCTCCGCGGACATCAAGACAAGCGACGACTGACTGCTGTCGACGCACTCGGTCTGTACACTCGCTCTACCCGATCGCCCGGTATCGGTGGAAACGGTGTGGGTGGCGGGAGGGGTGGAGGCGGCGGGTGTGGTGGTGTGGGTGCCGCCCGGTTGGCCTCGAGGCGTGGCCTGCCGACTCTGACGAGAAAAGCGCCAGCGTCGGCGGATATCCCTATGGTGAGCGAACGTAAAAATCTCGCGTTCGTCGATCATCTAACGCGGGGAAATCGTCACGGATATCGGCGACGTGGCCGGCGTCGATGTCGGCAACGGCGAGTGTGGGGTCCTCGCCGGTGCTGGTCACACTCGTACCCCACGGGTCGTAGACCGAGGACCGCCCACAGAGGGTGGTGTCACCCATGGTCCCGGCACCGTTGATGGTTGCGATGTAGGCGAGATTCTCGATCGCGCGGGCGCGGGGCAGGACCCGCCAGTGTTCGACCCGTGGGTAGGGCCAGGCGCTGGGAACCACGATCAAAGAGGCGCCCGCGGCGCTGAGTGTGCGGTACAGTTCGGGGAATCGTAGGTCGTAGCACGTCGTGGCGGCGACGGTGAAGCCCCCGAAGGAGGCAAGTTCGAGTCCGTCACCGGGAACGAGGAGGTCGGCCTCCCGCGAGTCGTAGCCCCAGAGATGGTGTTTCCGGTAGGTCAGCTGTCGGTCACCGTTGCGGTCGAAGAGGACGGCAGTGTTGGCCAAACCCGTCTCCGCGGGGACCGGCAGCCCCCGTTCATGGGTCGCCGCGAGGTCCTCGACGATGCTGCCCGCGAGGACGGCGACGTCGTTGTCGGCCGCGGCGGTTGCGAGTCGAGCATGTGTCGAGCCCCCAATCGGTTCTGCGGCGGCCGCGTAGTCGTCGAACGCGAAGAAGCCGACGTTGAACAGTTCGGGGAGAGCGACCAAGTCGGCGCCACGGTCTGC
Source organism: Halobacteriaceae archaeon (assembly GCA_042216925.1). Lineage (GTDB taxonomy): Archaea > Halobacteriota > Halobacteria > Halobacteriales > Halobacteriaceae > JBDGTJ01. The sequence goes on along the minus strand of JBDGTJ010000009.1, from coordinate 19,618 downwards.
GGCTGTGTGGACCGCATCGACCCCACGATCGACGTTGGCACCGCATTCTCCGGCTTGGATGTCCAGTTGGGCGAGCGCGAGTTTCACTCGTGGTCACCTGCTGTGGCGCGGAGCGCGCGTTCGAGATTGTCGAGTTCGTCGTCGAGCCCTCGCCGGAAAAACGTCTCGACGCCTGGGAGGCGACCGTCGACGACGAACTCGTTGACGAGCCGACACCCCGTGTCCGTGGGTTCGACGGTGTGTTCGCCCGTCACCTGGAAGGCCGAGGACCGACCGACGAATTTGACGTGTGTCGGTTCGTCGACCTCGACGTCACGCGTCCGGACCTCGACGGTGCTGTCCACCAGGGGGATGGGGAGGCTGACGTGCCAGGTGGTCTCGCCCTCCCCCGTCGTCTCGTACCGTTCGACGACGCTGATGGCCTCTGCCCGGTTCTCGGGATCGGCGATGAACGCCCAAACGCGGTCGGGCGGGATCGAGAGGTCGAATGTCCGGGTGACCCGTACCGTCATCGACTGGGCCTGCGCGGGGACCCTACAAAAAGCCGGTGTGCTATCAGGCCGGTTCGACGCGCCAGGTCGTGGATCGTGACCGACCCCACTTTTCGATGTCGACCTCTTCGGTCTTCTCGGCGAGACGGGGGAGGCGGGCACCGACCTGTTTTGCAGAGAGGCCGAGGGCGGCCGCAATGTTCTTCGCACGGAAGTACCGTTCCCCCCGCTCGACACTCTCCCGGAGGTGAGACAGGATGCGTCGTTCGTCCTCGGTGATCTCGCTCATCGAACTCATCTAGGCGAGCGAAGCGTTTAATGACTGTCGCTCTGGATGGGTTCTGCCGCCCAATGCTGGGCGACCAACAGCAACGAACCGAACGTGATCGCTGCTCCGAACCCGAGCGCCGACCACGTTTGGGATGGCGCGACGAAAGTGAGGAGGACACTGCCACCAGCCAGCACCGCGAACAGGATCGTGACCCCGATACCGACGTCCGTCGACTCGGCGCTCATGTCGGGTCGTTCCCGCGGCGGGGACTTAACTCGGTCGTCTGGACCCAGAAGGTTTTCAGCGATCGTCCTCGTGGCTCACAGTCATGGACTTGCGTGGGGCGTTCTTCGGCAGCAAACTCCGAATCGCGGGCACTGCCGTCGTCGGTGTGGTTCTCTTGGTCGTCGTCCTGTTCATCGGTGGCGTGTTCGGGGTGCCCAGTATCGTCGGTGTGAGCAACGCGTTTGGGACGGTGAACGCCTCCACGACGGAGATCGTCACGAACGTCACCGTCCACAATCCGAACCCGATCGGGATCGGGTTGGGCACCGCCACGATCGAATACACGGTGATGATGAACGAGATCGAGATGGCCTCAGGTGCGGAACACGGGATCGGTATTGGGACCGGTAACTCCACGCTGCAGTTGCACACGTACCTCCAGAACTCGAAAATCCCGACGTGGTGGGTCTCCCACATCCAGAACGGGGAGCGCACAGCCCTCGAGGTCACCGCCCACGTCAGCAGCGGCTTCGGCCTCTCGACGACACAAACCCCGGTCCAACGTGAACTCGAGACCGACATCCTCGGGACGTTCAACACGTCCACCGATCGCAACATCAATGCAAACCAACCCCCGATCGAGGACCCCGTCGCGATCATTCGACAGCAGAACGCGTCCTGGGGGACCGTCTCCAACCAGACGACCGAGATCGACGTTTCGTTCGTCGTCTACAATCCGAAATCCTACCCTGTGACGGTCACCGAACTCCGATACGATATCAGGATGAACGACATCCAGATGGGTGCCGGGAAAACAGAGGACCCCTACACCATCCCGCCGGGAGCCACAGAGACCGTGGAGGCAACCATCAGGATGGACACCCAGAAGTTCGATGAATGGTGGGTCTCCCATCTGCAGAACGGGCAGGTCACCACGCTACTCATCGACTTCGGGGCGACGGTCTCGATCGGTGACCTGGGCTCGGTGACGGTACCCCTCGATCAGTTGTCCTACGAAAAGCGCATCGAGACCAACTTGTTCGGCGGCGGTGGTGCCGGGACGGCAAACACCACTGACATCGGTGACGACACCACACCGACCAGCGACGACGGGGTCTTGGCGGTCGCCGAATCCGACACAGCCTTTATCACGACCGCTCCACTCCGCTGAGATATGGCACGGAGTAGTCAGTCTCCGGGTCGCGTTCTCCCGAGCGAGTGATGTCGATGCATCGGTCACCGACGACGCCATTGCGGTGACCGTCGCCGGTGAAACCCACGAACTCTCCAGGACTGAAGCAGCCGCCCTACGTGAGGCGGTCGGGGAGGCTTTGAGGACCAGGGAATCGTTCCTCCGTACCGAGGGAATCCACCGCTCGGACGGGAGTTATGTCGTGAGTCGGCGGTCGGCGGACTCGACCGGGAACTCCGCGGTCTTCGAGGAGTTCGAGGTGCTCCGCGATCGGTTCGGCCAGTGCCCACCCGTGTTCGATGTCGCCGACGTCGAACTGTTTGGGGTCACCGGGTCGCGCCGACATATGCTGGTGTGGCACCTGATCGAACACCCGGCGTTCCCGTGTACGGTCGAATCCCGGAACCCGTTGCGAGCCCGGAAACACGAGGATGCAGGCGGTTAGACCATCTTCATCATCCGGTGTTCGAATCGGCCAACGCGGACCCTGGCCCAGCCCCGGAGTCGCTCGTCGACGCTGGGGTCGCCCGTGTCCACCCGTAACACACCGATATGATCGAGTTTGGCGCGGGACGCGATGATCTGAACCGAACACCGCTCGAGCACCGCCGGGGAGAGTTGGTCGTTGCCCCGTCCGAAGATGAATCCCTGTCCACCCACGGGCGAGACGATGACGACGTTGTCATCGCCGAGTGCGTCGAGGATGTCGGCTTCGCTGCCGTCCCGGACGAGGAGGGTGCCGTCTCGCCACACGTCGACCCCGAGCGGAGAGGGTTCGATGCCGAGCGCGACCTCGACCGCACCGACGGTACCGCCGGGCCCGAAGACGTAGGTCGTGTCAGATTCGAGGTCGTCGGCGACGCCGCCAGCGAGCGCCTCGACGCTTCCGGCATGCACCTGTTTGCTGTCCTGGAGGTCGTCGGCGACGGGGACCGTCGCGACCGCTTGGAGTGTGGCCTGGACCTCGCCGTCACGGTAGGCGTCCTCGTCGATGTCGTTTACCTCCCGACGTTCGGTCCGGTCGAACTCGACGGCGATGCGACCGGCTGCGCGCGGCGTGACCGCGAACACCGCCGAGAACACCTTCACACCGGCTGGGACACCGAGCATCGGTGTCTCCGCATCGGCATCGGCGATGGCCTCCGCGACATCGACGGCGGTCCCGTCGCCCCCGACGAACAGGATGACGTCGACATCGGCGTCGATGAACGCGGCGACGGCGGCCCGGGTATCGGCGGCACCCGTCTCCTCGGCGTCGGGGTGGTCGAGGACCTCCGCATCGACGCCGGCCGCCGTAGCCGCATCGGCTCCCATCGGGCCACCCCAGGTGAGGATCGTCGCTCCGGGGTCCCGCTCGGACAGCGCGGTTACGGCGTCGATGCCACGGTCGGGCGCTCGAGGCTCGGCACCGCGGGCTCGAGCCTCATCGACCTTGCCATCCGTGCCTTTCAACCCGACGCGACCACCCATGCCCGCGATGGGATTGACGACGAACCCGACCCGCATACGCCGTGATTCGAGCCCGTCAGCGAAAAGTCCCGTGGCCTGCACCGACCGGGGTGGGTCGGGTCCTGAACGCTTATTGTGCCCCCGCGGGAACCGTCGGGTATGACGCTGCTCTCGACTGGCGGGGTGACCGCTGGGGACGTGGCGGTCGCGAATCTCGCCGGGTGGGCGGTCGTGATCGTCGGGTTACTCGTCACGATCGCGTGGCTGTTCTCGTTGTACCGTTAGCCCTCTGTCTCGGGGACCTGGTCGACGCGGTCACGCAACCAGTTGGCGGCCCTGGTCACCGTGGCTTCGTCGACTCCTTCGAGTTTCAGTCGGACGTGGTCGCCGGGATAGCTGCCGACGGTGACATCGAACCGGTTGCGAACCGCATCGATCCGGTCGACGAGACTGCTCTCGGGTTCGTCGGCGAGGACGATCTCCACGTAACGACGCGGTCCATCGAACTCGTCGACAACTGTCGCGAACATGGTCTTCATCTCCTCGGGGACCCCGGGGAGGACGTAGACGTTCTCGACGACGACACCGGGGGCGACCCCGACCTCGTTGGGGAGGAAGCGCCCGCCTTCGGGTAACTGTGTCGTCCCCGGATCGAGATCGTCGGCCGCGTAGTCCGACTCGGCCTCGAACCAGCGGATCGCATCAGGGTGGTCGACGAGTTGGCGGTCGAATGCGGCAGCGACACCGGCCATGGTCCGGTCGTCGTGGGTGGGGCCGAGCCCCCCGGTGACGACCACGGCATCGAAGGTGGATGCCAGGTCGGCGACGGTGGCGGCGATTTCGGCTTCGTCGTCAGGAATCGTGACGACACGGCGAACGGTCGCACCGGTGTCGGTGAGTTCGTGGCCGAGCCAGGCCGCGTTCGTGTTCACGGTGTCGCCGACGAGTAACTCGTCACCGACCGTCACCACCGCGACGCGCATACGACCGGTTCGGTGCGGGTCGACAAAACCGTACTGGCGGGTTACTCGTCGACATTCAGGCCGGCCTCGCGTCGCCGGGTGGCGAGGCGGTTGAGTTGAATCCGGAAATAGACGACACCGATCACCGCCAGAACGGCGAGACCGCCGACGAGCGCGGCGAACAACCAGAAGTCTCGTTCCAGGAAGTAGGTCAACGCGATCTCACCGTCCGAGAGCGAGGCCCATCGGAGATGGACGCGGTTGTCGACGACGCGGAGGTCAGCGCCACCTGGGCTGATCGTCCCGAGTAACGGAATCCCGATCCGCATCCCCGGTGGCAACACCACCTTGTAGGACCCCTCGCGACCGATGCCCATCGAGAACTCCTTGGAGTAGGACTGGGCGGTGTAGGCGAGTCGCCCCCGGTCGGCGGGTGGTGTGATGATGGTACGGCCCCCCGTTTGCTCGACGGCCGAGACGTTCACCGTGGTCACCGACCCGTTCGGATATCGGAACCGCACCGCCGAGACGCTGACCGGTTGCTCGCCCTGGAACTCGGTGATTCGATAGGCCTCGACCGGGGTTCCGTTGGTGATGACCGTGACCGCGCGGAAGGTATCGCCCGTAACGTTGTACCGTACCGTGGTGTTGACCGACCAGTTGTAGGAGGCGTTGGCGTCGATGTCCTGTTGGGTGATGCCACCGGTTCCGAGACACCCGGCTGTCAGGAACAAGGCTGCGAACACGATGAGAGCGGCGACCCGTTTCATACGACACACAGCAGTTCTGCCGGGAGGTAATCGCCGATCGAGGCGAGGAGACCGGGCGCGTCTGTCCCCTCCCGGCAGACGATCGAGTGTTCGAGGAGGCCGAGTCGTTCGACGGTGACGATGTCGTCGGCGTGGCCCGCCCGGTTGATCGTGGCACGGACCTCACCTCGGGTGACGCTGTTGACGTTGACACGGTCGGGGCCACGTCGCCACTCATAGAGCCGGTCTCGTTCGGTATCAGCGAGTCGCGGAGGGTCGGTCGCGACAACCCGCATGGGAAGGTGCTGTACGAGGCCAAACCGCGTCCGGATCTGGTCGGGGTCGCCGGGACCGAGCCCGAGTTCGGTCGCCGGTACGTGGAGTGATTGGCCGATATCGATGTCGAACCCGGCGTCGTCCCAGGCCTCGAAGGTGCCGACGAGTTCCTCGCCGTCCTCGTGGGTGGGCCTGATGGTGCCCCACTGGTCGCCGATGGCGTTCCGGGCGACGGTGGCATCGGCCCCCTCGATGGTGACACTCGGGAAGCCGTCGTGCCTGACGCCTATCTCCCAGGTGACATCGAGGTCTCCGAGCGTGTCTTCGACCATCGCGTCGAGGGCCTGGAGTGCCCGATCTCGGGCGTCCCCGGAGACGTAGATCTTCGTCGCCAGAACGACCATCAGGCTTCGAGTTCCGGTCGTGATTCGCCGAGTTCCGTGCGGAGCGCCTCGATCCGGTCGTCCATCGCCGCGACGAGGTGGTCGTTTTCCATCGCGTCGAGTGGCGACCCACACTCCGGACACTCGAAGTCGAGGTCCATCGCTTGTTCGAACTCGAACCGGATCGAGCACACCTCACACAGGTAGAACTCGTGGTTGCGTTCGTACTCGCGACGCTCTTCGAGGGCGGTGAGCAACCGCTCCATCTCGTCGTGGAGGTTCGATGGGATGTGTTCGTACTCGAACGTCCAGAGGTAGGTGAGCCAGCCCGAATCCTCGTCCCGGAGGCGTCGGTAGGTCGCGAGATCGTTCTCGTAGAGGATGAACAGGGCGCGACGGACATCGTTGAGTTCGAGACCTAACCGTTCGGCGAGTTCCTCGTCGGTGACTTCGCCATCCGGCGGGGCGGCGGCGACGGGCATACCGGTGGGGCCGACGAGTTCGTGGAGGTACTTCTGGACGACCGGATCCTCCAGGAGGTCCTCAAAAGCCATTACCAGAGTCTGCGGGACTCGGGTGGTTAAAACCATCGGGTGGGCACGATGCCCTCAGTCCACGTCGTCGACGAGTTTGCCACTGGCGCGGGGGACCACGCGGCGGTCGGCGTCGCGCCACTGGCGGTCGAGTTCCCGCCCGTCGAACAACCGATCGAGGAACACCGCCAGACCCGCGACCTCGGAGTGTGGTTGGTTGGTGACCGCGAGGTTCCAGTCAGCGCGGTCGTAGACCGACCGGGCTACCTTCTCTGCCCCGACGACGACGAGAATCGGCGATTCGCGATGGGTGGTCCGGACCGCATCGATCTTGGCCTGGATCGGTTCGCCGTACATCGTGAGGTGGACGACGACATCTGCCCAGTCATCAAGGACGGTCTCCGGGGTGTCGGCTGTTTCGACGATGAACGGACCGCCGAACCGGTCGGTGACGTCCTCGGCGGTGGCGACGGCGTCACCGGCGCTTCGGGGGAGGATGACGCGGTCGGCCCCCAGTGCGCGGGCGGTGAGGGCGACGTGGGTGGTCATGCGGTCGTCACGACCCGGACGATGGCCGAGACGCAATACGGTGACCGGGGGTTCGTCCTCCATGCCGGGCGATGGTTCGGTGCCCGGTGGTATGAACGGTTCGCCCCGAGCAGGACCGGAAAACACTTGCGCGGGGCCGGGATGGCCCACCGCATGGACGTATCCGAGAAGCGATTGCTGATCGCCGGTGGCGCCGGCTTCATCGGCCCGCATCTCGCGCGGGCGTTGCTCGACCGCGGGAACGAGGTCGTCGTCGCAGACCACTCGCGAGCCGACCCCGCCCGTGTCCCTGACGCAGCCACGTTCCGTGCCGCCGATCTCACCGACCCGGCCGCCGTCGCCGACGTGGTGACCAGTGATCTGGACGCGGTGTTCCATCTCGCAGCGTGGTCAGATCCAAACGACGATCGACCACGTCGACAGTTCGAGGAGAACACGGGGATCACCTACAATCTCCTCGAACGCATGGACGAGGTGGGCGTCGACCGGCTCGCGTTCACCTCCTCGTCGACGGTGTATGGGGAGGCGCCCCGACCGACGGCCGAATCCCACGGGCCGTTGGAGCCGATCAGTGTCTACGGGGCGAGCAAGGTCGCCGACGAGGGCTTGATCTCGACGTACGCCCATTCCCATGGTATCCAGTCCTGGGTGTACCGATTCGCGAACATCGTCGGTCCCGGGCAACGCGGCAACGTCATCGCAGATTTCATCGAGAAACTCCGTGCCGACCCGTCGACGTTGACGATCCTGGGCGACGGTCGCCAGGAGAAGTCCTATCTCCACGTGACCGAGTGCGTCGACGCGATGTGTCACGTGATCGAGACGGCCGACGCCCCGTACAACGTGTTCAACCTGGGCACCGAGACGACGACGTCTGTAACCACCGTCGCAAACATCGTCTGTGAAGTCCTCGACGTCGACCCGGACTACGAGTATACGGGTGGGGACCGCGGGTGGACGGGGGACGTGCCCCGGATGCGGTTGAGCATCGAGAAACTGGCGGAATCCGGGTGGGAACCATCCATCGAGAGCGACGCTGCCGTCCGGAAGGCAGCGGAGGAACTCGCGAGCGAACTCGACTGATCGGGGAACGGCACGCTCTTTGCGGGGCACCGAGTAGGGCTGGTCGTGCAGGTCGTCGGGTACGAAGCATCGCCCGACGCGGCAGTGATCGTTGCCGCGGACGGGGCGGTCGAGCGAGAGCCACTGATCGCGGAGTCGACGCTGTCCTACTCATTGGGTGATCGACACTGCGCCGGGGTCGTCGATGCACCTGACCATCACCCCTGTCAGGTCGATGACGCGCCCTACTGTGACCGGCACACCCAGCGGTGGGCGTGTGCCCGATGTACCGGGGACTGTCAGTTGCCGCTGCCCGCGTGTCGGGAGGAACACGCCGTCTACCTCGCGGCGTTCGCGCCCGACGTCTGGAAGGTCGGGGTCACGCGGTCGTGGCGACTCGAGACCCGGCTCCAGGAGCAGGGCGCTGACCGTGGCGCCCACATCCGGACCGTCGACACCGGGCGACGCGCCCGCCGGATCGAGGCCGGCATCGCCGAGGAGATCGGCGATCGGGTCCGCGTCCCCACGAAGATCGCTGGCCTCCATCAAGCGGTCGACCGGTCCTCGTGGGAGGAACTCCTCGATGACTACGACCCGATCGAGACCTACGCTTTCGAGTACGGGTTCGACCTCGAGCAGAAACCGATCCCCACGACGACGGCGACGGGCACCGTCCTCGGGGTGCAGGGCCGGGTCCTGGTCCTCGACCGTGGCGGTACCACGTATGCCGTCGACCTCCGGGATCTGGTCGGGCATGATCTCAGCCCGGGGGCCAGCGACCGGGATCGCCAGTCCAGTCTCGGGAAGTTCGGGTGACCGAAAGCCAACCGTTTTCCGTGGGGATTCCGAACCCGGAGCCATGTCCGAGGACAACGACACGAACGACGAAGAGGCTGAAACCGACGAGGAACCCTCCTTCCGGGAGCGCGTCGAGGAGATCCGAGAGGAACGCGCTGCGGCCGAAGACGAGGACCGTGAGGAAGGTGAGGACCCTCGTGAACGCATGCGAGAGGCGATGGGGGGCGGTCCCGGCGGTGGCGGCGGTGGGATGGGTGGGAACCCGTTCGCACAGATGATGGGTGGCATGATGGGCGGTGGCGGCGGTCCGGGTGCTGGTGGTGGCGAGGGTGTCTCGAGTGAACGGGTCGCTCGCGAACTCGAGCTGGTGCGAGAGGAACTCGAAGACGTCAACGAGAACCTCGAGGACATCGTAACGGCCATCGAAGAGGACTGACCGGTCTCGCCGCGAGCACGGCGGTCAAACCCACCCGATCCTCAGGCGTCGTAGAAGGTTTCGAGCCGGTCGACCGCGTCGTCGATATCGATCGTCGATCGACGATCGAGACAGGTGTCCCGTAACCGATCGTGATCGGCGAGCGCATCCTCGATCGCGGCCCGGAGGGCTGGGACGTCACCCGTCGGGAACCGGTACCCGGTCTCGCCGTCGTCGACGGTGTCCGCGAGGGCGCCGCTATCCGCACCGACGACCGGGGTGCCACAGGCGTTGGCTTCCAACGCGACCAGGCCCTGGGTTTCCACGGGGCTGGGGAATGCCAACACGTCGAGGGCACTGTAGAAGGCGGGGAGTTCCTCGCGGTCCAGGAACCCGAGAAAGTGGGCGTCGACGGCAAGGTCCTCGGCGCGGGACTTGAGGTCGTCGGTGGCGGGGCCGCTCCCACCGAACACGACGGCGACGTCGAGCGTCGCGGCGGCCTCCAGGATAGTGTGCAACCGTTTCTCGTACCCGTGGCGGCCGGTGTACCCGACGAGCGATCGCTCCGTCGGGACGTCGTGACGGGAGAGGAATTCCGAGGGGTCGACGGGTTCGAAGAAGGTGGTATCGACACCGTTGGGGAGGACTTCGATGGGGGTGTCGACACCGAGGCGACGGATGTGGTCGCGGGTCACCGCACTCGGTGCGAGTACCAGGTCAGCGTGATCGAAGAACCAGCGCTCGTACTTGCGGGTTGTCCAGCGCAGCGTCTGGACACCGAGCCTCGTCGGGAGGAGGTATTCGGCGTACTCCGAGGTCGGGGTGTGATAGGAGGCGACGAGTCGTGCGTCGTTGGCGCGGGCGAGACGTAACCCGGCGAGCCCCACACCGAACGGGGTGTGCGTGTGGACGACCTCGGCGTCACGGACGGCGTCAGGGAGTTGGGGGAAGCCGAGGCGGTACCCGTCGTAGAAGGGGAAATCGATGCTGGCGACCGGGTGTTCGCCGGGGTCGGGCGTGTAGCCGTCGGCTCGGGGGTAGACGATATCCATCTCCCCGCCCCGGCCGGTATACCGGTCCCGCCACGACTGGACGGTGTACGTGACGCCGTTCACCGTCGGGAGATAGGTATCCGTGAACGCAGCGACGTGTGGACGCCCCATCAGTCGGGAATCTTGTTGGGGTGCCCTTAGGTGAACCGTTTCGGTCACGCCGTCGGGGTCTCGGTGAGGAGATCACGGTAGATTCGGGTCAACTCCTCGCCGACGCGGTCGAGGGAGTGGGCGGCGGCGGTCTCCTGGGCGGCAGTGCCGAGGGCATCCCGCAGTTCGGGGTCGGCGGCCAACCGTTCGACGGCGTCAACGAACTCGGCGGTCGTCTCGCATTTCAGGCAGTCCTCGCCGTCGGTGAAGAACTCCTCGAAAACGGGGATGTCGCGGACGACGACGGCCTTCCCGGCGGCCATAGCTTCGAGGACGACGAGGCCCTGGTTTTCGACCTTGGTGGGGAACAGGAAGATGTCGCCGGCGCCGAACGCGCCGCGTTTGTCCTCGACCCAGCCGGTAAAGGTCACATTTTCAGGTGGGTTGTTCACCCACTGTCGAACGGTGCTTGAGGCCTGGGGACCGGTGTCGTAGGTGCCAAACCACGCGAAGTCCAGGTCGGTGCGTTCAGCGGTCTTACAGAAGGTGGTGAGGCCCTTGCGTTCGAAGACGTTGCCGACGGCGAAGACGACGACGCCGTCGAGGTCGAACCGGTCACGGTACCGGTCGCGAAGCGATTCGTGGCCCTCGATAGAGTCGAGGTCGACCCCGTTGGTGATCGTCTCGATCGGCGTCGCGACGGGGTACTCCTGGAGGGTCCGTTTGGTGTACTCGCTTGGGCACAACACCAGGTCGGCCTGGTTGTAGAACCACCGAAGATACCGGTGGAGGACCGGTGCGATCTGAGTCGACCCCCGGAAACTCTCTGCGAAATCTTCGGCGGTGACGTGGGCGTGTAACACGAGAGGATGGCCGCGGTGGCGGGCGTGACGGGCGACCGCGACCGATCCGGGGCCGATCATGTTGCAGTGAGCGATGTCGTATTCGGTGAACACCCGGCCACGGAGGAGCTGGCGGGCGAGGTCGCCGGGCCCGTCCCCGGCCCAGGGCTGGGTGAGGACCTCGACCTCCTCGATGGGGGCGAGGGCCTGGCGTTGCTGGGCGGCTGCCGTGCCGATGCCCGCACGCTCGAGGCGGCCCGCGAGTTCCAGGTAGTTCAGGACACGCACTGCCGAATCCCGTGGGTGGCGACCGCATAAACGAAACGCTTTGACGCTGGCATGGCTACTCCGGGGTATGACGGTCGCCGAGGATCGACTCGCGACGCTAGCGCAACTCGCCAAGGCAGTCGCCGGCGAGGATGAGGCCCTCGCCCGGGAGTACGTCCGGCTCGCCCGCCGACTCGCGGAACGCCACCGGCTCGACCTCCCGGAGTCGTTGCGGTGGTTCACCTGCGATGCCTGTGATGCCTACCTCCGCCCGGGAGAGAACGCTCGGGTCCGGCTCCAGGACGGGCATGTCGTCCTCACCTGTGCGTGTGGCGCCCACGCGCGCCACCCGTACGAGTGAGTGTAGAACCCCAACCGTAAAACGATGCCAGCCATACCCGACGGACATGACCAAGGAGCTACGAGAGGCTGCCCACGACCTGGACGTCACCGTCTGGGTCGGGAAAGGCGGTGTCGATGCCGTGGCCCAGGAGACCCGCGACCAACTCGGTGACAATCGACTGGTGAAGGTGAAGTTCCTGCGAGCGGCGCGGGGAGATCGGGACACCGAGGCCCTCGCCCGTGACCTGGCCGATCGCGTCGATGCGGACCTGATCGAGACCCGCGGGAACACGGCGGTGTATCACTGATGCCCGGCTTCATCGCCGAGTGGCTCGAACAGTTCGTCGCCCCGGAGTACGCTGCGCCGTTGGGTGCGGCGATCACGTTCATCGTCTCCCTGATCGTCATCTACCTCCTGGGTCGGATGCTGGTCGTGCCGTTGGTGGGGCGGTTCCTCGATAGCCGGGGATTGGACGCGCATACGAAACGGCCCCTGCAGCGACTCACGAAGCTCCTCCTGGGGTTCCTCGCGGTGTCGGTGGCCTTCGGGTTGGCGGGGTACGGGAACTTCCTGACCTCGTTGGCGACGGTCGCGGCGGCGGCCACCCTCGCCATCGGGTTCGCGATGCAGGACGTGATCGCGAACTTCGTCGCCGGCGTGTTCATCTACACCGATCGTCCGTTCCGGATTGGTGACTGGATCGAGTGGGACGGCAACGCGGGAATCGTCGAGGACATCAGTCTCCGCGTCACCCGGGTGCGGACCTTCGACAACGAGTTGTTGACGGTTCCGAACTCCCAGCTCACCAGCGGCGTCATCAAGAACCCGGTTGCAAAGGACACACTCCGGGTGAAGACGGTGTTCGGCATCGGGTACGACGACGACATCCAGGCCGCGACCGACATCATCTTAGAGGAAGCCGCCGCCAACCCGGAGATCCTCGAGGACCCCGAGCCGTCGGTGCGATTGACCGAGCTCGGTGACTCGTCGGTGGGGCTCCAGGCCCGGATCTGGATCGATGATCCGGGTCGGTCTGATTTCGTGAAGACACGAGCCGACTTCGTCACCGCGGTCAAGGAACGGTTCGACGAGGCCGGGATCGACATCCCGTACCCGACCCGGACCCTGGATGGCGACATCGCCGTGACCGATCACCCGGTCGAGGCGTCCGGCGACTAAGGCGGGCATTCCACTGGCGGTGACCTGGTGGCCGAGACTGCAGTATGAATGAGTGGACGGGCCGGGGTTGCCCGGCGTTCCGAGGCGGGTAGTCCCGGTCGTCTCCTCCACCCCGCGACCCCTCGAGCGACGGGCGTCCGGCGGTGGGCTGCTCACTTCCGTGCCTGACCCGGTGCCGCCTGCGAACCACGACGACGGCGCCCCTGCAGGCGCGCGCCGTGGACCGCCGTCCCCGAGGGACGAGGCTTCCACGTCGACTTCCGGGGCCCGACCCGGGCGGACCCGACGCCCCCGGTGTTCGGCCCCCGCTGAAGACCACAGGGCGGGCGAGGAGCGGGGCCTAGCCGCCCGGCCTAGTCCGGGTGGTAGTTGCCGGCTCTGGCTTAAGGGCCTTGCGGACGGAGGATCCTCCGGGCGTGGGTGGCGGTGGCAATCGGGACGATGGCGGCGAGGGCGAGCAGCGCCCAGCGATGGTAGGTGAAGGCTGCACTGACATCGAGGCCGCCGACGACGGCCGCGACTTCGATGGCCCACCATGCAAGCAGGCCGAAGAGGGCGAGTCCCAGGACGAGGGCCGCGCCCGTGGCGGTCGCTGGATCGGTCGCGTCTCGGGCCACGCCGGTCAGGGCGACGAAGGCGACGGCGGCTACCACCGACAACAGAATCGGTGACACCGGACCGACGCCGTAGTACACCGAGAGCTCGCTCGCTGAGAGGACCGCGTAGGGGATGGCGATGCCGACCACGACGCCGAGTGCGGCGAGAGCGCCGACGAGGGCCGCCCGTGCAGACATCCTAGGCGGTGCCTTCGACGGGAGAGAGATAAGTCCGCCGACCCCGGACGAAATACCCAACACCCCGGGCGGCGTCTGAGTTGGTATGGGATTGGGAAGTACGGCGAAGAAACTCCAGACGCTCGTCGACACCGCCGAGGAGTTGTACAACCGCGTCAACGACCTCCGTGATCGGGTGGTGCGCATGGAGTCGACCGTCGATGAGACGAACCAGCGGGTCGGCGACCTCGAAGCCGATGTCAGAGAGGTCCGTGCCCTGGTGGAGGCAGTGGCCGAGGACCAGGGCGTCGACGTCGACGCGGTGTTAGAGGAGGTCGACCGTGGTGCGGCGAAGGCGACGAGCGAGGCCGCGGCCGGGGATGACAATTCCTAAGCGACGGGCCTGGGAACCGTCTGGACGATGACACGGTTCGACGAGCCGCTCGACTCGGTGTTGGAGACGGTCGGGCGGACGCCACTGGTGCGGGTGGCTGCCTCTCCGGATGCCGTGCCGGTGTATGCGAAACTCGAGTCGTTCAACCCGGGCGCCAGCGTCAAAGACCGGATCGGTCGGTATATGCTCGAGGCGATGCTGGACCGCGGAGAGCTGTCACCGGGGGGAACCGTGATCGAACCGACGGCGGGGAATACGGGGATCGGGTTGGCGGTGGCGGCGGGACAGCTGGGCGTGGATGCGGTGTTCGTGGTGCCCGAGCGGTTCAGCGTCGAGAAACAACAGTTGATGCGGGCATTGGGTGCAGACGTGGTGAACACGCCGACAGACGAGGGGATGGATGGCGCGATCGAGCGCGCCCACGAGCTCGCTGCCGAACTGGGGGATGCGGTGGTGCCCCAACAGTTCTCGAACCCGTTGAACGCGGCGGCCCACGAGGCGACCACGGGCCCGGAGATTCGGGCGGCTCTCGACGGCGAGGTGGGGGCGCTTGTCGCGGGGTGTGGGACGGCGGGGACGTTGATGGGGGCGGCCCGGGACATTCGGGACCACGTGGGGGACCTCTACGTGGTGGGGGTCGAGCCAGAGGGGTCGTTGTACGGAACGTTCTTCGGTGAGGACCCGGAGGAGGGTGCATACAAGACCGAGGGGATCGGCACCCACGACCCGTCGACCAACGAGTTGTTCGATCCGGACCTCGTCGACGAGATGGTGACCATCCCGGATGAACGCACGCACGCGGAGATGCAGCGCCTTGCCGCCGAGGAGGGGCATCTCGCGGGGTCGAGTTCGGCGGCGAACAGTCTGGCCGCCCGCCAAATCGCAGAGGAGGTGGCAGACGGCGAGCTCACGATTCCGCATGACTCGGTGGTGACGGTGTTCCCCGATTCCAGTGAACGGTACCTCTCGAAGGGCGTGTACGGCGATTACGCCGACTGGGAGGGGTAGTCGACACGCCAGGGCGGCGTCTCAGCCAGTGCGTGGAGGTCCTCGACGTGGAAGGTGGGGTCGGGGCCGGAGCCGCCGTCGGTGTCGGTGGGGATCCAGACGCTCCGAATGCCGGCGGCGTGGGCGCCGGCGACGTCCGAGACCGTGGAGTTCCCGATGTGGATCGCTTGGTGGGGGGTTGCCTCGAGGGCGTCGAGAGCGCGGTCGAACATGTCCGGTTCGGGTTTCGGGTCGACGGTGGGGTCCTGGGCGACCCGGACCGCGAAGGCGTCGGTGAGACCGATGGCCTCGAGTTTGGTCTCCATGGCGGCCGGGGTGGTGTTGGTGACCAATCCGAGGGTATACCGTTCGCCGAGGGTCCGCACCGCCCGTTCGGCGCCGGGACGGGGAATAACGTCCTCGTAGGCGGGTTCCTCGAAGGCCTCGGCCACCGCGATCGCGACGTCGGCCTCCCGCCCCTGTTCGTGGGCGATCGCGGTGAAACACTGTTTCCTGAAGTCCAGCGGTGTCTCGGCCCGGACGTCACCGGCGTGGCGGCGGACGTCCAGGGGGTCGAAGAACGGGTCGACACCGACGGCCTCGAAGGCGTCCTCGAGGTGACTGGCGTAGGATTGGGGGTACTCACAGAGGGTGTCGTCGAGGTCGAAGAAGACGACGTCGACGGGGGCGTCCGGTGCCGGGCGGGCTGGGTCCGGCATGGTCAGGCCATCAGGCGGCGGTGTTCGACCCGCATACACCGGTCTTCGACGACGGCGAGGCCCGCGCGTTCGGCGCGGGCGGTGGCGTCGGCGTCGACGATACCGAGTTGGGTCCAGACGACCCTGTTGTCGTCCCGGTCGATTGCCGCGTCCACGATGTCGCTGACCTCCTCGCTGGGACGGAAGACATCGACGATGTCGATGCTGTCCGGTGGCACGTCCGCAAGCGTCGGGTAGGCGGTCTCCCCGAGGACCGTCTCGGCGGTCGGGTTCACGGGGATGATCTCGTAGCCCTGGGCCTGGAGGTAGGCCGGGACCTCGTGGGCGTCCTTGCCGGGGGTCGTCGAACACCCGACGACGGCCACCCGGGAGTACGAGAGGATCTCCCGGAGGCGCTCGTCAGACTCGATTGGCATATCCACGCCTAGGTGATGCCCGGCTAAAAGGACACAGGGTCAGGGTTGGTCGAGCCAGGCGGTCCCGTCCTCAACCCCGACGAGGCGGGCCTCGCGAGTACCGTCGGTTTCCCGGACTTCGATGGCGCCGTCGAATAACTGTTTGAGGGTGCTCATCGTCTGGGCGTCGTGGCCCGTCGAGTCGATAACGAACAAGCCCAGCGCGTCGGCACTCTGGATGCGACCGGTGAAGACGTGGAGGAACCGGAAGACGGTCTGGAGGTTCGAGTACATCAACAGCGTGGACAACGAGTGTAACAACACCCGGTTCTCGGTGGCGCCACGGTCCTGGTAGAACTCCTGGAGGAGTTCGGAGAGTTCGATCCCGATCCCGGTGAGATCGACGGGCGAGGAGGCATACCGGATCAACTCGCCCTCGAGTGGCGTGCCGGTCCCCTGTTGGCGGGTGACACAGTCGACGATGCCCAGCAACGGGTCCTCGACGCCGGCGACCTCGAGATACCGGTCCTGGACCCGGTCGGCGCTGTCTTTGGTGGTGACGACGATGGCGCCCTCGCCGTCCGTGGAGCCCCGGGCGAGGATGCGGAACGCGAGGTCCCGTTTCCCGGTCATCGGCGGGCCCTCGATGAGGAGGTTCGTACCCGGGGCTACCGCCCGACTGTCGAAGCTGTGCCCCAGGTCATACATGGCAGTACCCCGCCGTTGGCCGACGGAGGGGGTCCCGCGAACGCGGACGCCTCCCCCGCGTGCTCATCTGCCTCGAAGATACGGTGACCACCATAAATTCTTTTTGATTACGCCACCCACCAGAACCCGATACCGTCCCGTGATTTCCTGGGCGGCCACCCACCACGACGACCGAACCACTTCCGGAAACGTTGCCACTGTTTCTCATGGCCAACCACCCTCCAGGACCGCGATCCGGCCAACGACGAAGGCAGCGCCAGCGATGAACATCCCCCACTTCAGCAGGCGGTGCCCCCGACCGGGATCCTCGATGCTCCGCCACAGGCCCACGAGCATCACGAGGTCCGCCGGGACGACCACGACGAGGTAGGCCAGTCCCAGCGCCCCCACCGCGTACGGGAGGGGACTGGCGATCACCGCCACCCCCACGACCACCGCCGCGACCGCGAGGGCGCGTCGGTCACCGACGACGATCGGGAGCGTGTGGAGGCCCTGATCGCGGTCGCCCGCCATGTCCTCGATGTCTTTGATGATCTCCCGACCGAAGGTCGCCAACGCCGCCAACCCCGCCAACACCGCGGCGGTCACCCCCACCGCCTCGACGGCCGCCGCGCCGAACAGGAAGGTGCTGCCCCCGAGGTAGGCGACGACCGCGTTCCCGACACCGGGCAACCCCTTGAACAGCTCCGTGTACGCCACCAACGCGACGAGGTTCAGGACCGCGATCGCGATGGCCAGAACGGGCAACGCGAGGACCAAGCCGACCGCGACGACGAAGAGGGCGACGCTGACCCCGAGTGCGGTGCGGGGGGTGACTGCGCCGCGGGGGATCGGACGGTCGGGATCGTTGACGCGATCGATGTCACGGTCGAAGTAGTCGTTGATCGCGTTGCCCGCCCCGGTCGCCAACACCGTCGCGACGCCGGCGAGCCCCGCGTCGACCGGATGGGCAGCGAGCCCTCCGGCGACAAACGCGCCGACGACGGTCAACACGCCGGCGGCGACCGCGTTCATCACCCGGAGGAGGTCCACAACCCCCACGACTGTCTCCCGACCACGCATGCCCACCGATTGGGCGACCCCCGCGCATAAACGTGGGGGAACCACGGTCTTTAACCCGGTTCACCGACTCGCGTCGAGTAGGGCGCTTAGCTCAGTTTGGACAGAGTGCTTGGCTTCGGACCAAGTTGTCGCGGGTTCAAATCCTGCAGCGCCCATCCGATTATCGAACGGTTAAAATCCGACAGACAGAGGAGGGTTACTTATAAATGGACTTTGGCTGTCTGATTTGATTTCGTTCGATAGTCGAACGATTCCGAATGAGGTTGGTCCCGTCTGGCGATTCGCGTACATCTAAATCCGGATGAGAGGGAGTTACTCACGGGGTCTTTGGATGTGACGTGCGACCGCAACGATCAGGCACCTCGCGCGCACAGCACAGATTATGCGACGATTCGAGGAGGGGGATCGCGTGCGCGTTGACATTCCCGACCAGACTGACCCGGACCACGAGCGACTACACGGAGTGCACGGGACGGTGGTCGAGATTATTGAGGACGACGCTGGTCAGGAGACTGGCGACCAAAGGGATTCGCACATCTTCATAGTGGAGACAGAGGAGGACGACGTTGCCCACCTTCGCTGGCGCGACATTCGTCCCACACCTGAACACTAACTCGGTGGTGGCGGTACGGCGTCCCCTCCGCACCACTTAAGAATCTACGCTGACCACTTCACGCTTAGATGGTCGAGAACTTTAACGAGAAGGCAGATTTCATTTGGTCTATTGCAGACCTTCTCCGCGGCGACTACAAGCAGTCCGAGTACCAGAAGGTCATCCTCCCGATGACCGTTCTCCGCCGCCTCGATTGCGTGACGAAGCCGAACAAGGAGAACGTCCTTGAGCGGTACGAACAGTTGCAGGATCAGGGGATCGAGAACGTCGCACCAGCGCTGAAGAAGGCGTCGGGAGAGAAGGTGTACAACACGAGTGAGTACACCTTCGAGTCACTGTGTGATGACCCGGACCAGATTGCGAGCAATCTCCAGTACTACATCAACTCGTTTGACGAGGAGACGAAGGAGATTTTCGAGAAGTTCGATTTCGGGCACCAGATCCAACGTCTCGATGAAGCGGACTTATTGTATCAGATCGTCCACGAGTTCGCTGAAATCGACCTCCACCCCTACGAAGTCCCCAACGAGGAGATGGGGTACATCTACGAGGAGCTAATTCGGAAGTTCAACGAACTCAGTAACGAGACCGCTGGAGAGCACTTCACCCCGCGTGAAGTTATTCGTGGCGAGCGGTACCGTTTTGTCCTCGTCGATGCTAATCGTGAACCGCACGTCTTACGGGAGTCAGTTGCTACTGAACTCTAGAGGACTTTGCGACACGACCCATCATTTCCCTTGCACTTTCTGTTGCTGACCCACAGGCCCACGGATTTATACCACTGAACGCCGAACAGAGGGGCAAGATGGGCGTTCCGACCTGTCGGCTTCGACTCGCTC
>JBDGTJ010000012.1:0-80848 GCA_042216925.1 Halobacteriaceae archaeon | reverse complement strand
ACGACCTCCACGAGCAGCTCGAACGAACCGAGGGAAACGTCCCGACGCAGCGGGTTCTCGCCGCCATCGGCCGGAAACAGGGTGCCACGCTCGAAGAGCTCGCCGAGCGCCACAACGTGGCCGAGAAGACCATCCGGAACTGGTTGGATCGGTTCGCCAACCGACCGATCGAGGAGGCGCCGTACGACGATGAGCGGTCCGGACGGCCGCCGAAACTCTCGGATGAGGCGAAGGCAGCCTTCCTCACCAATCTCCAGCAATCACCCGAGAAACTCGGCTACGACCGACACAGTTGGTATCCAACTCTGGCACACCACCATCTCAAACAGGAGTACGGCATCGAGTACTCGCTCCGGCACATCTATCGACTGCTGGACGAGGCCGGCCTCACGTATCGATCCACTCAGCCGCAACACTACCGGACAGATCCCGACGATGAGGCGGAATTCCGGGACACGGTTCAAAAAAACTGAGTTGCTTCAGGAAGGGTGGACGTTCGTCGCCGTCGACCAGTCCTCGAAGTACGTCGGGACCGAGGACCGACGAGGCTGGTATCTGGCCGGATCGAATCCACGTCGGCCGGTTTGGAACGCGCGAACGAAAGTCACGACGCTCGGCGCGGTCACCCACGAGGGAGAAAGCCTGTATCTCTCGACCGAGGAATATCTGACCGCCGAGCATGGAATCGAGTTACTGCAGGCCCTCGTCGAGGAATTTGGCAAGAAGCTGATCGTCTTCCTCGATCGAGCGCCGTACTTCTACGCGAAGGATCTCTGGGAATTCGTCAGTGGCGAGCGATTGGTAGAATACGTCGACGACTCGTCGATTGCGTGCGTTCAGAGTGACACGCTCCAGCTCTGGTATTTCCTGCCGAGATTGCCGGAGCTGAATCCCGTCGAGCAGTGCTGGAACCAGTTCAAATCCTGGTACAGGTACCGCTTTATCGAGGATTTGGACACGCTGAAAGCGACGCTCTCGTCCCCCTTCGCCTCAATCAACGAACCCGATATCCTGGACTATATCTGCCCTTCAACCGGTAAGTAGTTTCGTTATTCCTTATAGCAGGGCCATTTGTCGGCAGACACCATCCGATGTCCCTTTCCGCTTTGACGTCGTCTCTCCCTGTATCAACGCGAATTCGTCGGCAGTTCCTGTGTGGAACATGTCAAGGAATTTGGTGAGTTACGTATGACAGACCGGGATAAGTACTACAACCGCGCGAAACAGGAGGGCTACCGCGCCCGGTCGGCGTACAAGCTCAAACAACTCGACGAGCGCGCCGACCTCTTCGCCCCGGGAGATACCGTCGTCGACCTCGGGGCGGCCCCAGGCGGGTGGCTCCAGGTCGCCGCCGAGGCCGTCGGCGAGGGTGGGACCGTCGTCGGCGTCGACCGCCAACGCATCGATCCCCTCGAGGGCGTGGAGACGATCCGGGGCGACCTCACCGATCCCGAGACCCACGATCGGATCCAGGAGACCGTGGGTGCGGCCGACGTGGTGCTCTCGGACATGGCCCCCGAGATGAGTGGAGAGTACGAGCTCGATCAGGCGCGGTCGGTCCACCTCGCCAGGCAGGCCGTCGCCGCCGCCGAGACCCTCTTGAAGACGGGTGGTCACCTCGTCGTGAAGGTCTTCGAGGGACGTGACGTCCGGGCGCTGCGTGCGGACCTCGAGGACGGGTTCGACACGGTCCACGCCGTCCATCCCGACGCCTCGAGGGACGCCTCATCGGAGCTGTACCTCGTCGCCAAGGGGCGCCTCACTGCCCCACTCAGCGAAGGCGAGACGATCACCGTCGACATCGTCGACGAGGGGTCCGACGGCGACGGCGTCGCCAAGGTCGACGGGTTCACCGTCTTCGTCCCGGACACCACCGTGGGCGAGACCGTCACCGTCGAGATCGAGGCGGTCAAACCGCGGTACGGGTTCGCGAGCCGGGTCGAGGAGTGACCGATTATTCGGGGGCGGCGCCGCGTTCGACGCGGCGCCCACCCAGCGTGACGACCCAGAGGACGCCGAGACCGAACAGGTACGCCAGCGTCAGGGGGATGGCGACGACGAGCATCGTGTAGACGCTGCGCGGGGTGAGGACCGCCCCGAGGACCAGGGCACCCAGGACGAAGACCTTCCATCCGCGTCGCATCGTCGGGTAGGAGACGATATCCCCGTAGTAGAACAGGAACATCGACACCGGGACGTCGAAGAGCAGGCCGATCCCGGCCGTCGTGAGGAACACGAGCCAGAAGAACGAGCTGACCCGGTAGCTGATGACCATGCCGGCCCGGACCGCGTCGTAGACGAGCCAGGAGATGACGGTGGGGGCGACGAACAGGTATCCGACCGCCGAGCCCAGGAGGAGACCGCCGATGATGGCGGTGCCCCACACCGGGAGGACGGTGCCCTCCCCCGAGGCGAGTCCGCGGTCCCGGAGCGCGGGCCAGGCGTAGTAGACGATGAACGGCAGGGTCGCGATCGCGCCGAGGAGGACGCTGACCTTCACCTCGAAGACGAGGGCCTCGACCGGGTGGAGGGTGATGACGCTGAACGGGATTTCCTCGCGTGTGACCCCGGGCGGGAGGCGGGCGAGGAAGTCATCGAGGAGCAACCCGATCCCGCCGCTGTACAGGGCGAGGAAGGTCCCGGACATCACGATACCGAACACCGCGACGATGCGGAACAGCCGCGATCGGAGGCTGGCGGCGATGAACCGGAGGTCGTAGTAGTACCCGCCGATGTCCTCCTCGGTGGTGTCCTCCTCGCGGAACGCATCGACCATGCCGGCCGCGGTGCGGCCGAAGACGTTGCCCTCCTCGGGTTCACTCTCGGTGTCGGCCGTCGACTCGGCCTCGGCGTCGGCCTGGGCCTGGGCCTCGTCGAACCGGTCGAGGATGGCCTGGGCCTTCTCGGTGTCGTCGGCCGCCATCGCAGAGCGGGCGGCGGCCACCGCGTCGGCTTCCTCCATGTCTGCGAATGCCTCCAGTGGCGCGGCCCGGACCCCGGCGGCGTCCAGGGTGGTGACGTCGACGGCGGTCGGGTCCCCGAACTCGCCGGGTTCGGTCGGCGCCGACGTGGCGGTGAGGTCTCGATAGACGAAGACGAGCAACGCCACCATGGCGAGGACGAGGGCGCCGACGAGGGTCGCCAGGATAACCGCGGTCTCCCGGGAGAGCCCCCAGGAGACGTGGACGGGCCGGAACGGAGCGGGGCGGAACCCCTGAGGGAGCAACGGGAGGAGTGCGTCGTTGATGATATCGACCCCGCCGGCGGTCAGGAACAGGTAGGTGCCGGCCCCACCGAGGAGGGCGGCGCCGGCGAGGACGTTCCACCGTGTTCGGAGGGTCCGGCGGAGGTCGACCTGGTCGCGGTTGCGTTTGGCGGTGACGACGAGTTTGGTGAGATAGAGGCTGAACCCGTAGAGGACGAGTAACGGGAGGGCCCACAACATTTGGGTGAACGGGTCCGGTGGGCTGAAGACGGCACCGAAGGTGAAGATGCCGACCACGGCGTACTTCCACCGGTCGCGGAACGATTCGTAGGGGATGACGCCGCTGTAGGCCAGTGCCGGCATCACCAGGGGGAGTTGGGCGGCGAGACCGAAGGAGAGCGCCAGGAAGAGGATGAACTCCGTCCACATCACGATCGAGTACGTGGGAGCGAGACCCGCACTAGAGGCGTTGTTCGCCAGGAAGGAGAACGTGATCGGGAAGAACAGGTAGTACCCGTAGAACACCCCGCCGAGGAACAAGAACGCGGTGGCGGTGCCGATGACGGCGACCTTCCACCGGGCGATGTCGATCCGGCGGAACAGGCCGCGGTCCCGGAGCATGCCACGCGCGAAGAACAGGAACGCGGGGATCGAGAGGAAGATCCCGAGGAACAACCCGATCTTCACCTGGAGGAGGATGACGTCGAATGGGGTCTGGGCGATGACCTCGGTCTCCCGGGTGACGAGGAGGTCTTCCTTGAGGATCGGCCACACGTACTCCCGCATCAGGTAGATGCCGGCGAGGAGGCCGACGACGAAGACGATGAACACCTTCTGGAGGTGGCGCTGGATGGCGCGCAGGCCGGCGCCGAGCGTCGCCCGTCCCTCGTTGATGGTGCGGGCGGTGTCCTCGTCGATCGAGCCTGCCATCACCCCGGGTAACTCCCTGCCGATTATCAATCTTCTTTCTCGAGAACCCCCGGACGCGACTTCGGTCGTTGCGAACGGTAAGAAAAAGGCCTATAATTGGCGCGCGGTGACCACGGGCCGGATGAGCAACGAGGACGAGGCCGGGGACAACCCCGGGTTCGATCCGCCGCCGGTTCCCGACCGTGAGCCGGAGCCGATCGAGGCGGGGTCGACCGGGGCACCCGGCGACGAGGAGATGCCCCTGGCCGATCACATCGAGGAGATGATCCGGCGGTTGGCGATCGTCCTCGTTGTCGCCGGTGGCGTGGCGGCCGCGTCGTTCCCGTTCGGCGAGGAGGTGATCAACTTCCTGTGGTACTCGATCCTCCCGGGCAACGACGTTGCCGCCCCGCACGTGTACAAGCCCCTGGAGCTGGTGTTGACCCAGATGAAGGTCGCGAGTCTGGTGGGGTTGGTGGCGGCCCTCCCCGTGTTCGTCTACCAGACCTACCGGTTCATGCGACCGGGGTTGTACCCCCAGGAGCGGCGGTACTACCTGGCGGCGGTGCCGACGAGTCTGGTGTTGGCCTTCGTCGGGGTGACGTTTGCGTACTTCGTGGTGTTGCCGGTTGTGTTCACCTACTTCCTCCAGTACACCCAACAGACCGCGCGGGTGGCGTTCGCGCTGGGGCAGACGATGGATTTGATCCTCATCCTGATGGGGTATCTCGCCATCGTGTTCCAGATCCCGTTGTTCATCATGCTGGCGATGATGATGGGGTTGGTCACCCGGGCATGGCTGGCGGGGCGACGGCTCCTGTTCTGGGGTGCGTTCCTCGGCATCTCCTTTCTGTTCAGTCCGGACCCAACGGGGATGTCCCCGCTGATCATCGCGGTGACGATGATCATCCTGTTCGAGGGGACGTTACTGCTGGCGAAGTGGACCGGTCGCGGTAACCGCTGACGTCTCAGTCCCCGCTGGAGCCGGGGAGCCAGTGTTCTTCGAGGCTGGTCACCCGGCCGCCGAGTGAGGCGACCACGAGTTGGTCGTCGACGACGACCGGTGGCCGGAGCCGGCCCCCGAGGAACCGGCTGTACTGTTCGGCGCCATCCGTGAGGGCGTGGGCGCTGATGGAGCCCGCGGCTCCGGCGATGTGGATGTGGTCGCCGGCGACTGCGGGTCGACCGACGGCGGCCTCGGAGAGCGGGCGGGTCCAGTGTCGATCTCCATCCTCGACCGTCAACCCGGTGAGGGAGCCGGGCGTGCTCGTACCGGGTCGGCCTTCCCCGACGATGACGAGGTCCTCGGTGACGGCGGGGCCGGCCGGGACCCAGGTGTCGAAGTCGGCGGTCCAGGCCGTCCCACCGGTCGTGCGGTCGATGGCGTGGAGCGTGTTCGGGGTGACGACGTAGACGTGGTCGGCGTCGACCACGGGAGCGGCCCGGATCGGGGCCTCGAACGGATGTGTCCACCGTCGGTCGCCATCGACCGTCACCGCGTGCAGCGAGTCGGTGCGATCGACGGCGTACACCATCTCGTCGGCGATGCCGGGGACGTATCTGACCGCCGCCTCGAGGACCGTCGATTCGACGGCGCCGGTCCCCGGATCCATGACCAGGATCCCCGCCTCCCAGGAGCCACAGACGAGGCGGTCGCCGACCGGGGTGGCGGCGGTGACCGGCCACCTGTTCGGGAGGGGTGTATGCCACCGTTCGGTGCCGTCTTCGAGGGCGACCGCGAGCATGCCGGTAACGGTGGGGACGACGACGCTGTCGTCGACGACGGCCGATGGTCCGTACACGTTGGTGTCGAATCGCCATCGCTGGGTGCCGTCCTCGGCGGCGAGGGCGAACAGATCACCGGCGCCGAGGACGATCGTGTCCTCGGCGACGACAGGCGTGGTGGCCGAGCCGGAGACCTCGACGCCGGTCGTCCAGGCCACGTCGATGGGGTCTCCCGGGGGTCGGGTGTCTGGCACGGCGGCAGTGTTGGCGGGGTCGGCGCCGTGCATCGGCCAGGACCGGTCGGGGACCGGGAGGCGTGTCCACGGCGTCGGGGGCCGGTCGGTCTCGACGGTCACCACCCGATCGCTGGCGTCGACGGTCGCGGCCCCGAACACCGTGGCCGCCCACGATCGCACCGCCTGGACGCTCGTCTGATCGGCTGCCGCGAACAGGACCGCGATCGTGGCACCACCCCGGCCCGGACCGTGTTCGGCGATCCCCCAGCCCACGCTGCCGTCGAAGACCGCCCGGACCGGCGCGGTGCCGGTGACTTGGTCGTGGAACCCCGCGGTCAGCACCGGTGGATCGCCGAGCACCCCGGTCAACGCGGGCACGTCCTCGGCGGTGGTGGTCCAGTGGGGGTCGGTGTCCCGTGCGCCCATCACGGTCGTGGCGACCCGGCGGGCGGACAGCTCCTCGACGGGGTAGCCCGCGACGAGGGCGCCGTCGTCGACGGCGTAGACCGGCGGTGTCCCGTCGGTCGGTGCCATCAGCCAGGCGGGGCCGACGCCGTCGACGTAGTCGTAGCCGGCCTCCCGGAGGCTGGCGACCACCGTGCTCTGCTGGAAGGACCCGGTCACGGCGAAGGCGCCGGTGACGGCGACGACCCGATCGACCGTCCTCGCGGCGACACCGGTCCCGGGCAAGGTCGGGAGGATCCGTTGGGCGCGGTTCGGGTCGGTGAGCTGACGGGGTCGCACCGATCTGAATCGGTACCGGGTCGCCGGGACGATGGCGCCGGGCGGGGGTAACCATCGCGTATACGGGTGGGGGTCGGACCCGTCATCGAGGAGGGAGTCGATGGGGCCGATACAGCCGGCGAGTACCCCGGTCCCCGCCGCCCCGAGGCCCTGGAGCACGCGGCGACGCCCCGGTTGCATGTTCTAGGACCCGGGGGCTCGGCGGATGAGTCTGTCGCCGCCGTCCACCTGTTTTACTTCCGACTCGGGGTTGGCGAAGGGTTAAGTGGGTCGCCGGCCGTCATACGACCGATGGCAGACAACCCCGACGAGGGGATGTTATCGTGGGACGAGTCCGTGTTCCGTGACGAGCACGTCTTCGAGATCGACTACGTCCCCGAGCAGTTCCGCCACCGGGAGACCCAACTCGAGAGTCTCCAGTACGCCCTGCGACCGGCGGTCCGTGGCTCCCGACCGTTGAACGCGATGGTGCGGGGCCCGCCCGGCACCGGGAAGACGACCGCCGTCCAGAAGCTGTTCGGCGAACTCGGCGCCCAGCCCGGGGTGCGCAGCGTCCGCGTGAACTGCCAGGTCGACTCGACGCGGTACGCGGTCTTCTCCCGTGTCTTCGAGGCGTTGTTCGACTACGAACCGCCGTCCTCGGGCGTATCGTTCAAGAAGCTGTTCCGCCAGGTCGCAGAGAAGCTCGTCGACGACGAGGAGGTGCTGGTCGTCGCCCTCGACGACGTGAACTACCTGTTCTACAACGACGAGGCCAGCGACGCGTTGTACTCGTTGCTACGCGCCCACGAGACCCATCCCGGCGCGAAGGTCGGGGTCGTCGTGGTGTCCTCGGATCTGAACCTCGACGTCATCGAGGAGCTCGACGGCCGCGTCCAGAGTGTCTTCCGACCGGAAGAGGTGTACTTCCCCGTCTACGACGAACCGGCGATCGTCGACATCCTCCAGGACCGCATCGACCGCGGGTTCCGGGACGGGGTGGTGCCGACGACGGCCCTCGACCGGGTGGCGGCCCTCACCGCCGAGACCGGCGATCTCCGCGTCGGGATCGACCTGTTGCGCCGCGCCGGGTTGAACGCCGAGATGCGGGCATCCAGGGAGATCAGTGTCGAGGACGTCGAGGACGCCTACGACGAGTCCAAACACATCCACCTCTCCCGGAGCGTCTCGACGCTGGACGACAGCGAACGGGCGTTGCTGGAGGCGATCGCCGACCACGAGGGCGAGCAGGCAGGGGCGGTCTACGAGGCGTTCCACGACCGCACCGACCTCGGGTACACGCGGTACTCGGAACTGGTGAACAAGCTCGACCAGGTCGGGCTCATCGACGCCGACTACCGCACCCTCGAGGGGCGGGGTCGGTCACGCACCCTGGAGTTGGCCTACGACGTGGAGGCCGTCCGCGAACAGTTGTAGGCCCGCGTGTTTTTGACGGTCGCTCGCATCGGTGGAGGCATGGAGGACGTCGCGGCGGCGAAACGACGGGCGGGACGGTCGGCCGCGGCGACCGTCGATGACGGCGACGTCGTGGGACTGGGCACCGGGAGCACGGCCGCCGCCGCCATCCGGGCGCTGGGCGATCGAATCGATTCGGGGGTGGACGTCGTCGGCGTCCCGACCTCCTACCAGTCACGGGCGGTGGCCGCGGCAGCAGGCGTTCCGCTCGCGGAGATCGGGGACCGAGCGCGGGTGGACGTGACGATCGACGGCGCCGACGAGATCGCGGCGGGGGCTGCGATCAAGGGTGGTGGGGGCGCCCACACAACGGAGAAGGTGGTGGCCACGGCCGCCGACCGCGTGGTCTTCGTGGTCGACGAGCGGAAGGTCGTCGACCAGTTGCGTGCGCCGGTGCCCCTGGCGGTGGTGCCGGCCGCCCGAGCCACCGTCGCGGCCAGGGTCGAGGAGCTGGGTGGCGAGCCGACGCTGCGGGCCGCCGACCGAAAGGACGGGCCCGTCGTCACCGACGACGGCAACCTCATCATCGATGCGGCGTTCGGCCAGATCGACGCGCCCGAGGAGCTTTCGGCGTCGCTGAGCGAGCTCCCGGGCGTCGTCGAACACGGGTTGTTCGTCGGGATCGCCGACGAACTTCACGTCGGCACGGCCGACGCGGTCACCGTACAGCAGTTATAGGTCGCGGGGCTGGACCGTCTTTCGACCGTTCGCTTCGGCGCGACGGGCGGCGTCTTCGAGGAGCTCGGCGACGTCCTCGTCGAGGGCGTCGTAGAAGTCCGAGGACACGTTCTTGTCGGCGAGCGCTTCCTTGACAGCGGCCTTGACAATGAGGTCAGCCATGCGAGTTTGGCTTCCGCTCGCCTGTAAAAAAGGCTTGTTATTCGGGGGTCAGCGGCCGTCGCACCGGAGAAATCGGTCCCGGGGGACCGCGACTAGGGTGAGAATGTGGTTGAAGTTTGGAAAGCGCCTATCCCCGTGTGCTACAAACCCACATCCGCCGGCGGTCCCCGCCGGCGAGCGCCCACCATGCCCACCTGTGACCACTGCGACGCCCACGTCTCCGACCAGTTCGTCCGCGTGTTCGCGGGCGAGGACGGGACCGTGCGGGCGTGTCCGAACTGTTCGGCGAACGCCGGGATCGCGGAGGTCTCGCGGCTCCGCGCCAACGAGACGCCGTCGTAACGGCCAAGCCCCCGCCGGTGGTGGTGGCGGTCGTGAGCCACCACGTCTACGTCCTCGAATGTGCGGACGGGACCTTCTACACCGGGTACACCACCGACGTCCAGCGTCGCGTCGCCGAACACGACGCCGGTGAGGGCGCCAAGTACACGCGGGGTCGCACCCCCGTGGAGGTGGTGTACGTCGAGACCTTCGACTCGCGCAGCGACGCCCAACGGCGGGAACACGAACTCAAGTCCCTCTCCCGACCGGAGAAGGCAGCACTGATCGAGGACTAGGGGTCAGCGGGGACGGCCAACCCGTTCAACCGGGCGGCGTGGCGCACGACCTGGACGGCCAGGTCGTCGAGACGGTCGGCGATGTCCTGGTCGATGACGGTGTCGTCCTGGATCTTCGAGGCGGCGTTGCGGATGCCGACCTGGCGGGGGACGACCCACCCGTGGACGCCCCGCACCGTCGACCGCATGTGTTCTAACGTGCTGGCGTAGGACCCGCCGCCGGCACTGGCGACGAGCCCCACCGCGGTGTCCTCGAAGTCGTCGAACGAACAGTAGTCATGGAAGTTCCGCCACGTCGATCCGTAGGACCCGTGGTAGACGGGGGAGCCGATGATGGCGCCGTCTCCGGCACGGAGTCGGTCCCGCAGCGCAGCCGAATCGCCTTGGGCGTCCCGGTCGGGGTGATACAGGGGAAGGTCGACGGCGCCGAGGTCGATGTGGTCGGTGCGGGCGCCGGCCTCGCGAGCGGTGGCGAGGGCGTACTCGATGGCGATGCGGGTGCGACTGGTGGCGCGGCGACTGCCCGTCACCCCGACGACGAGTGGCGCGTCCGTCTCCGTCATCGGTCAAGGCTCGGGGGCGCCGACGTAAACGGGTGCTGGTATCGGTCAGCCACAGCGGTTTTCACCGGTGGCAGCGACACGCGGGTATGGACGAGGACGGAGCGGGGGCGATCACCTTCGGGACGGACGGGTGGCGGGCCCGCGAGACGGAGTTCACCCTGCCCCGGGTGCGGATGGTCGGGCAGGCGGTCGCGACCCACCTCCGATCGGAGGGTCGGGGCGGGGACCCGGTTGCAGTCGGGTACGACGCCCGGGAGACCTCGCGGGGGTACGCCGAGGAGCTGGCGCGGGTGCTCGCGGTCAACGGCCACGACGTCCTGTTCAGCGAGCGGGACGTCCCGACGCCGTTGGTCGCGACCGCGATCGTCGACCGAGGGTTGGCCGGGGCCGTGATGGTGACGGCCTCGCACAATCCGCCGGAGTACAACGGCGTGAAGTTCATCCCCGCGGACGGCGCGCCAGCGTTGCCGGCGGTGACCGACGCGATCGAGGCGAACCTCGCGGCACCGTCACCCCGACCGGAGGCGGCGTGGGGATCGGTGCGGTCGGTCGACTTCCAGCCCGCCCACACCGAGCGTGCGTTGTCCCTGGTCGATGCGGACCTCGACGGGCTGACGGTCGTCTACGACGCGATGCACGGCAGCGGACGCGGGGTGACCGATGCGTTACTGGAGGCCGCGGGGGCGACGGTGGTGGGGATCCGATGTGATCGAGACCCCACGTTCGGTGGGGGCGCGCCGGAACCGAGTCCGGAGCATCTCGAGGGGCTGGTGACGGCGATTGACACCCACGACGCCGACCTCGGCGTGGCCAACGACGGGGACGCCGACCGGGTGGCCGTGGCGACGCCGGATCGCGGTGTCGTCGACGAGAACCTGTTGTTCGCGGCGTTCTACGACTACCTCCTGGCGACCCGGTCGGGGCCCGCGGTGCGGACGGTGTCGACGACGTTCCTCATCGACCGCATCGCCGACGCCCACGGGGAGTCGGTGGTGGAGGTCCCGGTCGGGTTCAAGTGGGTGGCCCAGGCGATGGCCGAGACCGACGCGTTGATCGGTGGCGAGGAGTCCGGCGGGTTCTCCATCCGGGGGCACGTCCGGGAGAAAGACGGGGTGTTGATGGCGTTGCTGGCCGCGGCCGCGACGGTCGACCGACCCCTCGACGACCGGATCGACGACCTGCTCGCCACCCACGGAGAGGTCCACCAGGGGAAGGTGAGTGTCGACTGTCCCGACGACGAGAAACAGGCGGTGTTGATGCGGTTGGCGGGGACGATCCCGGATGCGATCGCCGGTCGGTCGGTGTCCAGCGTCGAGGACATGGACGGGTTCAAACTCCAGTTAGCAGACGGGGCGTGGGTGCTGGTCCGGCCCAGCGGCACCGAACCGAAACTCCGCGTGTACGCCGAGGCCGCGACCGAGGCCGATGTCGAGGAGCTGTTGGCCGCCGGGCAGGATCTGGTGGCCGCCCACCGGTGAGTTTTATTCGGTGGCCCGGCAGGCTGGGGTATGGACGCCCAGGACCGCGTGGCCGCGTTCGCGGCCGAGCACGACCTCGAGGCGGAGCCGGCCTACCGGGTGTTGGACCTGGTCGCGGAAGTCGGCGAGATCGCCGCCGATGCGGCGAAGTCGACGGCGTACGGCGCCGAACCAGGGGCCCTCGACATCGCTGAGGACGAACTCGGGGACGCGTTGTTCTCGTTGCTGTTGGTGGCCGATGCCGTCGACGTCGACGCGGAGGCCGCCCTCGAGACGGCGTTGAGCAAGTACGAGCGACGGGTGGCCGAGACGGGTGACGCGGGCAGCGACGGTCAGTCCAGGTGACCGACCCAGCGACCGTCCTGGGACTCGCTCGCGAACCCGAGGGCGTCGTAGAAGGGGTAGGCCCGGTCGTCGAATGTCGCGGACAGTCGCCCCCACCGGTCGGCGGCCGCGGTCACCAGCGCGGTGCCGATCCCAGTACGGCGACG
Source organism: Halobacteriaceae archaeon (assembly GCA_042216925.1). Classification (GTDB taxonomy): domain Archaea; phylum Halobacteriota; class Halobacteria; order Halobacteriales; family Halobacteriaceae; genus JBDGTJ01. The sequence continues at coordinate 68,585 of JBDGTJ010000012.1, read as the reverse complement.
GGATGGACGCACGGCGATCGCGGTGATGTGGGCTCCGTCATCGATGGAGTCGACGGCGAGGGCGCCGGCGATGGGATCGTCGGCGACGAGGACGCGGTCCTCGGCGATCGCCGCCCGGATGGCCCCTGGATCGACGTCTAAGAGCGCGCCCTCGAGGACGCGGAGCACCGGGACGCGATCGGCCGGATCGGCACGCCTGATTGGGGGTTCCTCGACGGTCATCCACCCGAGACAAGGCGGACGACGCGGACGTGGTCGGTCTCGACGGGTTGGTCCTCGGGGACGGGACGGTCGTCGACGAACACGGCGGCCGCCTGCGTGGAGAGCCCGACCGCCTCGAGGAGGTCGGCGTAGGTCCCCGACTCCAGGGCGACCTCGTGGGTGTCCCCGCCGACGACCTCGACGGTCACGGTCATACAACAGCGAACGGACGGGGGTCGTTTACACGCTTCGCCCTGACCCGGTCAGGTGGTCTCCGCACTGCCGGTCTCGGCGGTGTCCTCGTCGCTGCCGCGGTTCCGGTAGGCGCCCCGGAGGGCAAGGAGGAGCGCGCCGAAGCCGAGAGCGAACACGGTGAGGTCGACGAGCCAGCCGACGTAGGGAATGCGGCTGAGGATACTAACGAAGACAATCCCGACCAGGAGAGCCGCCCACCGATTGTCGACCTCGGCCAGCGACAGCGTCCAGGCGCCGATGGCGTACTGGCCCAGGACGACCGCGGCGATGACCGCGAGTACGAACAGGAACACCAGGAGCAACGCGATCGGGATGCCGATGATGGTGATGACCAACGCGATGACCGCCGCGAGCACGCCCACCAGGCCCGCGAGGCCCACACCGGCGGTTCGCAGGGGTGCGGTGGCGACGCGGTCGGCGACGCCGTCTGTGAACCGCGGGAAGGCCGCGAGCATGATGGCGCCCACGATGAACAACAGCACCGCCCCGTACAGCGTGACCGCCCAGCTGGCGATCTGTGGGATGGTCACGGGGCCGATACCGACGTTGACGTGGAGGTCGTCGACGGCGACGACCTGGCCGGTGACGGTGGCGCCTTGCTCGGTGACGACGCTGGTCTCGGTGCCGTGGCGGACGTCGCCGTTGACGACGGCACTTCCGGTGAGTCGCAGGGTCTGGACGCCGGCCTCGACGGTGCCCTGGACGGTGCCGGCGATGGTCAGCGATTCGGCACCGACCCGGACGGCGCCACCGATGACGGCGGTCTCCTCGATGGTGACGCTGCCGGCGGCGGCCTCGACGCTGCCATCGACGGTGCCGGCGATGGTGAGACTCCCGGTCGCGACCTCGACGTTCCCGGTGACGTGGCCGGTGTCGGCGATGACGACGCTGCCGGCCAATCCCTGGATGCTGCCGTCGACGGTGCCACGGACGACGACGCTGCCGCCCATGACCTGTAACCCGTCGACGGTGGTGCCTTCCTCGACGACGATGGTGCCACCCGCCCGGGTCTCGGCGGCGGCGAGGCCAGGGACGGTCGCGAGAACGATGAACCCTGCAATGAGGAGGGCGATACCACGTCGCCCGATGGAGGAAACCATGCTCTATTCTTCACCTACATGATAGATAAAGCCACTAGGCGAATCCCGGCCACTGAACACGGGGCGAGGGCGTCGCCGTCTCGCGGGCTTTATGACGGCGACGCCCCTCCGCTGGGCCATGAGCGAGGGGTCGCAGCCGGGCCGGGACCAGGTGTGGATCGAGAAGTACCGGCCCGAACGACTGGCGGACGTCGTCGGCCAGGACCGGATTGTAAACCGGTTGGAAGGCTACGTCGAACAAGGCGAAGTCCCCCACCTTTTATTCGCAGGCCCAGCCGGTGTAGGAAAGACGGCCGCAGCTCAGGCGATCGCCCGGGAGCTGTACGGCGATGACTGGCGGGAGAACTTCCTGGAGTTGAACGCCTCCGACGACCGCGGGATCGACGTGGTCCGGGACCGGATCAAGGAGTTCGCCCGCGCCTCCTTCGGTGGCTACGACCACCGGATGATCTTCCTCGACGAGGCCGACGCCCTCACCTCCGACGCCCAGTCGGCGCTGCGGCGGACGATGGAGCAGTTCTCGGACAACGTGCGGTTCGTGCTGTCGTGTAACTACTCGAGTCAGATCATCGACCCGATCCAGTCCCGGTGTGCGGTGTTCCGGTTCTCCTCGTTGCCCGACGACGCCGTCGAGGAGGTCGTCCGCAAGATCGCGACCAACGAGGGGATCGAGATCACCGATGCGGCGGTGGATGCCCTCGTCTACGCGGCCGATGGGGACATGCGGAAGGCGATCAACGGCTTGCAGGCGGCGTCGGTCACGGGCGGGACCGTCGAGGAAGACATGGTCTATGACATCACGGCGACCGCCCGACCCGAGGAGGTCCAATCGATGGTCGAGGCGGCCCTGGACGGGGAGTTCGCGACGGCGCGTGCGACGTTAGACGAGTTGCTCACCGACCAGGGATTGGCCGGGGGTGACATCATCGATCAACTGCATCGGTCGGTCTGGGAGTTCGACATCTCCGATCAGGATGCGGTGTATCTGATGGATCGGGTCGGGGAGGCCGATTATCGGATCGCGGAGGGTGCCAACGAGCGGGTGCAACTGGAGGCGTTGCTGGCGGCGGTGGCGTTGCGGGCGACCGGGGAGGGCGGCGAGTGAGCGACGGGGTGCCGTGGCGGGCACTCGTCCAGACGCTGGTGTTGGTGGTGGTGTTGGTCCTCGCGCGGTATACGGCGGTGTTCGACGGGGCGGTCGGGCGGGTCGTGGCGGCGGCGATCCTGGTGGTGGTCGGGGTGGACATCGCGTTGTACTACTGGCGACGGTACGGCGCCTGACCCCAGTTTCACTTTCGGTGTGCACGGCACGGGTTGAAGGTCGAAGCCGCGGGACCGGGTGGTATGAGCACCAGATCGGCTGCCGTATGGCCGAAGGCCCACCGCGTGCAGGACGCCGAGGACCGTCGCTACGAGGCCACGGGCCTGTGGACGGCGAGTCTCCCCGCGTTTGTCGAGGGGTGTGCCGGTGATCGGTCCGCCCACATCGAGCGCCGCGGCGATCGGACCTTCGTCGTCCTCGACTAGGCGGGTCAGTCGGCGGTGAGCGTGGTTGGTGGCCCTCCGTCGAGGCGGTCGCGGTCGTGGGGCGCCTCGAAGTCCGGGTCGGGTCCGACGGGGACGATCCCGCGGGGGTTGAGGTCGGGGTGGCTGCGGTAGTAGTGTGCTTTGATGTGGTCCATGTGACAGGTGTCGGCGACGCCGGGGAGCTGGTAGAGTTCTCGGAGGTACCCCCAGAGGTTGGGGTAGTCGGTGATGCGGTTGCGGTTGCATTTGAAGTGGGTGTGATAGACTTCGTCGAAGCGGTAGAGGGTGGTGAACATGCAGACGTCGGCCAGCGTGAGGTCGGGGCCCAGGAGGTAGCGGGTGTCCGCGAGCCGGTCGTCGTACGTCTCGAGGGCCGTGAACAGGTCCGAGACCGCGTCGTCGTAGGCGTCCTGGGAGCCGGCGAAGCCCGCGCGGTAGACGCCGTTGTTGATGGTCGGGTAGATGTCGTCGATCACGTCGTCGATGGCCGCCTGGTCCGCCGGAGGGTAGAGGTCGATGGCTCGGTCACCGAGGTCCTGGAAGGTGGTGGCGAGCATCTTGATGATCTCCTCGGACTCGTTGTTGACGATCGTGGCCGCCTCGCGGTCCCAGAGGACCGGGACGGTCACCCGACCCGCGTACGTGGAGTCGGCGGCGGTGTAGACCTCCCGCAGGTAGTCGAACCCGTTGATGGAGTCGGCACTGCACTTGGGTTTCGAGGGCGTGAACTCCCAGCCCTGGTCGACCCGGTGGGGGTCGACGACGTCGACGGAAATCACGTCCTCGAGACCGAGCAACGCCCTGGTCAGGAGGGTGCGGTGGGCCCAGGGACACGCATAGGAGACATAGAGGTGGTATCGCCCGGGTTCGGGTGTGAACCGGGCGTCCTCGGTGGATTCGACCCAGTTCCGGAAGGTGGTCGGTTCGCGGTCGAACGCGTCGCCGTCCGAAGACAGGTCCGCGTCGGTGTGCCAGTCGCCGTCGACGAGTCGGCCCATAGGTGGCTCCTGGTGTTCGTCTCGGATAAGCGCGGAGGCTCCAGTGGACGATTCCGGTTTCGTCCCCGCGTGTGTCGGACCCAATGCCCGGAGGGCGGCGTGGCCGGGTCCCGGAACCCTTTTCCTCGCCCGTCGGCCAGTACTCGGCAATGAGCGACCTCGCGGCGGAGTACCGCCTCGACTACTTCGACGAGGAGGGGTGGATGCGGCGGGAGTGTACGGAGTGTGGTGATCAGTTCTGGACGTTGGACGACGATCGGAGGACGTGTGGGGAGCCACCGTGTGAGGATTACGGGTTCATCGACAACCCGAGTCTCGACGAGGCCTACGATCTCGCCGAGATGCGCGAGGAGTACCTCTCGTTTTTCGAGGAGCACGGCCACGGGCGGGTCGACCCGTACCCGGTGGCCGCCAACCGGTGGCGGGACGACGTGTTGCTCACGCAGGCGTCGATCTACGACTTCCAACCCCACGTGACCAGCGGGCGGAGTCCGCCGCCGGCGAACCCACTCGTGGTGTCCCAGCCCTGCATCCGGATGAACGACATCGACAACGTCGGGAAGACGGGCCGACACACCATGGCCTTCGAGATGATGGGCCACCACGCGTTCAACGCCGACGAGGGCACCGACTACGCCTACGAGGGCGAGGTGTACTGGAAGGAGGAGACCGTCGAGTACTGTGTCGAGTTCTTCGCGTCCTTCGGGGTCGACCCGGAGGAGCTGGTGTTCATCGAGGGGCCGTGGGTCGGCGGGGGGAACGCGGGTCCGGCCTTCGAGGTGATCTATCGTGGCGTGGAGTTGGCGACGCTGGTGTTCATGTCCCTGGAGGCCGACGAGGACGGCGAGTACGAGCTGAAAGGCGAGCGGTTCTCGAAGATGGATCGCCGCATCGTCGACACGGGGTACGGGCTCGAGCGGTGGACGTGGGTCTCGAAGGGGACTCCGACCGTCTACGAGGCGGTGTACCCCGAGATGATCGCGTTCCTCAAGGACAACGCCGGGATCGACCACGACGAGGAAGAAGCCGAACTCGTCCACCGCGCGGCGAAACTCGCCGGACATATGGACATCGACGAGGCCGAGGACATGGCGGTCGCCCGGGACAACATCGCCCGGGAGTTAGACGTCTCCACGACGCGGTTGCAGTCGTTGATGGAGCCCCTGGAGGACATCTACGCCATCGCCGATCATTGCCGGACGCTGGCGTACATGTTCGGTGACGGGATCGTCCCCTCGAACGTCGGGTCCGGGTATCTCGCCCGGATGGTGCTCCGCCGCACGAAGCGGTTGGTGGACAACGTCGGGGTGGACGCCCCGATCGACGAGCTCGTGGACATGCAAGCCGAGCGGTTGGGGTACACCAACCGGGACACGATCCGGGACATCGTCCGGACGGAGGTCGAGAAGTACCGGGAGACCCTCGAACGGGGGCGGCGCCGCGTCCAGCAGCTCGCGACCCAGTACGCACGCCGGGACGAGGCGATCCCGACCGGGGAGCTCGTCGAACTGTACGACTCCCACGGGATTCCGCCGGACATGGTCGCGGAGATCGCGGCCGACGTCGGCGCGGAGGTCGACATCCCGGATGACTTCTACGGGTTGGTCGCCGCCCGCCACGACACGGGCGGGGAGCTCGATCGAGAGGAGGACAGCGACGACCGGCTGGCCGACCTCCCGGAGACCGACCGCCTCTACTACGAGGACCAGTACCGCACCCAGTTCGAGGCGGTCGTCATCGACGTCTTCGACCGGGAGGACGGGTACGACGTCGTCCTCGACCAGACAATGTTCTACCCCGAAGGCGGGGGGCAACCACCGGACCACGGGACGTTGTCGACCGACGACGTCACCGTCGAGGTCACCGACGTCCAGTCAAAAGGCGGGGTGATCCTCCACCGCACCGACGAGGACCCGGGGAAAGGCGAGTTCGTCAACGGCCAGATCGACGGCGAACGCCGCCAACGGTTGATGCGCCATCACACCGCCACCCACGTGGTCATCCACGCCGCCCGGGAGGTGCTGGGCGATCACGTCCGCCAGGCCGGCGCCCAGAAGGGCACGGACTCCTCCCGGATCGACCTCCAGCACTACGAACGAATCGACGCCGACACCCGCCGCCAGATCGAACGGGTCGCCAACCGCATCGTCACGGACAACACCGTCGTCCAGCGAGAGTGGCCCCAGCGACACGAGGCCGAGGAGGAGTACGGGTTCGACCTCTACCAGGGCGGGATCCCCACGGGGGAGAACATCCGACTCATCCACGTCGACGAGGACGTCCAGGCGTGTGCCGGCACCCACGTCCACTCAACCGGTGAGATCGGCGTGATCAAGCTCCTCTCGACCGAACGGGTCCAGGACGGGGTCGAACGCGTCACCTTCGCCGCCGGGCAGGCCGCCATCGAGCAGATCCAGCAGATGGAGGCGGCGTTACACGCGGCCGCGGAGACGTTCGACGTCTCGCCGGAGGCGGTGCCCGAGACCGCCGAGCGGTTCTTCAGGGAGTGGAAAGAGCGGGGCAAGACGATCGACGAGCTCACGGAGGAACTCGCCGCGGCCCGTGCCAGCAGTCCGGAGGCCGGCGAAGAGGTCACCGTGGGGGACGTGACCGCGGTGATCCGGCGCCTCGACGGGGACATGGACGAGTTGCGGGCGACGGCCAATGCCATCGCCGCCGAGGGCCAGATCGCGGTCCTGGGATCGGGACAGGACGGCGCCCAGTTCGTCGTCGCCGTCCCGGACGGAGTCGGGGTCAATGCGGGGGAGGTCGTCAGCCGCCTCGCCGACATGGTCGGGGGCGGTGGCGGCGGCCCACCGGATTTCGCCCAGGGTGGTGGGCCCGACGCCGAGTCCCTCGACGACGCGTTGGCGGCCGCGCCCGACATCCTCAACCAGGTCGCCGACGCCTGACCCGTCACAGCATACTTCCTGTTGAGGCCACTAGCCCTGGCCGCCATGAGCGACTCGACGACCCTCGGGACCTGTTGGACGACTCGTTCGTCGCGTCGGTCACGGAGTTCGAATCGGTCGAAGAATTCCTCTCCGCGGGTGGACTCGCCCCGGACACCCCCGCCGACGACCCGGGCCGCCTCAGGGGCGAGTTCGACGAGGTGATCACGGCCCGGACGCAGTTCGAGTCCTGGCCGTCGATGCGGGCGGCCGCGGAGAGTCGGACCGAGAAAGGCGGGGTCTAGTCCTGGAGATCGAGGACGGTTCTGGCGGCGGGTTCGACCGCGTCGACGTGTTCGGCTGGCGTGTAGACCCCGAGCCGCCACTGGACGCGTTGGGCGGCCTGTAACCCCTCGACCAGCGGGGACCGTTCGTGGAGGCGCCGCGGTTCGCTGTCGACGACGACCCGCGTCGAGGTCTCGGGCATCGATGGCTCGTCGGGGACGTCGAGGAACACCGCAGATGCGGGGAGGTCGGCGACGTCGGCGATCTCCCGTTCGAGGCCGCGGACGGTCCCGTGGTCGGCACCGACGACGCTGTCGGGTACCGCATCGATCCCGACCCAGATCCCGCGTTTGTAGAGGTCTCGCTCGACGAGGCGCGTGGCCAGTGGTGCCGTCTCCTCACACCGGTGTAACGCCCCGAGGAGTTCGGCGTCGGTCATCCGGGCGAAGGTGGTCTCGGCGACGGCGCCGGCGTCGAGAAGGCGTTCGACGCCGCGTTCGAGCATGGTGCCGGCGATCCGGGAGACGTGGTGACGGTAGACGGTGGCGTTCATCAGGGCGCGGGCGACGAGGACGCTCTCGGCGGTGGCGACGTTGCCCTCCGCGAGGGCGAGGTCGCCATCGATGAACCGGAGTGCCCTGATGACCCGCCCGTGGTCGATGGTGCCATAGGGAACGCCGGTGTGGTGGGCATCCCGGACGAGGTAGTCCATGCGGTCGACGTCGAGGTCGCCGGCGATGAGCTGCCCGAGTGTGCCCTCGCCGGCGACGATGGCCGCCACATCGTCGGGGTCGAGTCCGTGGTCGGTGAGGACGTCGGCCACGGGGCCGGTGTCGATAATGCCGGTGACGTCGTCGTGGTGGCGGTCGAGTCGTCGACGGATCACGGGTTCGGTCTGGTGGCCATACGGGCCGTGGCCGACGTCGTGAAGCAATGCCGCGGCCCGTACCGCCGTGGCGTCCGCGGTCGGGACGGTCAACCGGTCGATGGCGCGGTCGGCGAGGTGGTAGACGCCGAGGGAGTGTTCGAACCGCGTGTGGTTCGCTGCGGGGTAGACCAACCGGACGGTGGACAGCTGTTTGATGTGTCGTAACCGCTGGACTGGGCGGGTGTCTAACAACGCGGCGGCCACGCCACGGAGCTCGATGTAGTCATGGACGCTGTCCTTGATGGCCCGCATCGGCCCGGGGTTGGCGGCGAGGTGCCGATAAGCCTATGGTCCTGTCCCGGTCAGGGTCGGCGATGCCGACCATCACCCGAGACGGGGTCGACCTCGAGTACGGGGCCGTGGGTGAGGGACCCGTCGTTGCCTTCGTCCCCGACGCGGGGATGGGGCCGTGGATGTGGGCGTGGGTCACCGAGGCGTTGGCTGGCCCCTATCGGGTGCTCACGTACGCGCCCCGGGGCTGTGACGGGTCAGACCCGGCACCGTCCGAGGACGGGTACTCGATCCCGGCGCTGGCTGCCGACCTCGAGGCGGTGCTCGCGGCCGAGGGCACGCGACGGGCTCACGTCACCGGATGTGGGTTGGGTGGCCAGGTCGCCGTGGAGTACGCCGCCAGCGCCGGCCGGGTTCGGTCGGTGACCGTCCTCGGCACCGAAGCCCACCCGACGTTCACGCCAGCCCTCCGCGAGACCCTGTGTGAAGCCGACCCAATCGACTCGTTGGAACCGTATCTCGGGGACGTCCTCGACACCCTTGACGGCGACCAGGTCCGGGCCTGGCGGACGGCCGACGATGCCCCGCCACCGATCAGAGCCGCCTACCTCGCGGCCGCCACCGCCTGGGATCCACCTCCGTTGTACGACCTCGAGTTGCCGGTCCGGGTCCTCCACGGCGGCGATGATGCGGTGTGGTCGCCGGGTGGCGGCCGGGAGTTGGCGGAGGCGTTGCCCCGGGGGTCGTTCGACGTCGTCCGGGAGGCCCCACACCTCCTCCCGGTGGCGACGCCGACGCTGGTCGCCGACGAGATCGCCGGCATCGTCGACACCACCACCGACCGATGACGGTGGCGTAACGGCTTTCCGCAACGATGGAGTATCAGGAGGCGATGAGTCGGTTGCGCTTCGCGTTGCTCGACGCCAGTCACGGCGACGAGAACACCCCTCGGAACTTCCGACGGGAGCTCCCCGGTGACCTAATCGAGTACGACGTGACCGACGGGGAGTTGCCCCGGACAGGCGCCGATCACGACGCCGTCGTCGTCACCGGTTCCCGGTCCTCGGTCTACTGGGACGACCCCTGGATCGAGTCGTTGACAGACCGCGTCGCCCGGTTGGTCGCCGCCGACGTCCCCGTGTTGGGCGTCTGTTATGGCCACCAGGTCCTCGCCGACGCGGTCGGTGGCACCGTCGCAGCTATGGAGGACTACGAACTCGGGTACCGCGAGGTCCACCAGGTCGGGGACGATCCCCTGTTCGACGGGGTGCCGGACCCGTTTCTCGTCTTCGAGACCCACTCCGACGTCGTGACCGACCTGCCGCCGGGGGCCACGTTGCTCGCCGAGAACGACGTCGGCATCCAGGCGTTCCGTCACGGGAGTGCCTGGGGGCTACAGTTCCATCCCGAGTACGACCTCGAGACGGCGCGGGCGGTCACGAAGCGCAAGGACCTCCCCGAGGACCGGATCGCCGCCGTCCTCGAGGATTGCACACCTGCGGCCGCCGACCGGGCGGCTGCGACGAAGACCGTGTTCGCGAACTTCGCCGACCTGGTGCGGGGGCGACGCAGGGAACGACTCGCCGAGGACTGACGGATAGCGAGCGGAAGCCTCGCCCTTCAGCGCGGGGAGGCAGTCAACGTCACCGGTCGGCACCGACGAGGACGAGGCGACTCGCCGTGTCCCCGACACGGAGCTGGCGGGTGTCCTCCGGATCGATGCGGACGGCGTCACCCGGGTCGAGGTCGACGGTCCGACCCTCGATCTCCACGCTCGCATCGCCCTCCACGAGGAAGTACACCTCCTCGTGGTCCTCGTCGGCGTGGTCGTGTGGCTGCCCGGACCACTCGGGGTCACACTCCAGGACCGTGAACCCGACCGCCTCGGTCTCCAGCGGGTCCCGGAGGAAGTGCATGCCGTCGGCGACCGGTTCCACGTCACCGTAGCTCGTCGTGGTATATCCCATACCCCGGTATGCGGGCTGTGGCCACAAGTCAGTGATGGCCCCACACCCAGTACCCGCCACGATGGAGGGCGGCCAAGAGGGCGACTGCGAGGACGATGATCAGCACGTCGGTGAGACCGCTCAACAGTCCGAGGGCGACGATCAACGTGGTGGCACAGGCAGGCGGGTGGCGGAGGTCGGTGGCATGCATCCCGGTGGTCGTGACGGCGACTGCCACCGTCGCGCTCGCCGCCAACCACGCCCCTGCGAGAGACAGCGGTGCGGGCATGGTCGTCGCCACGAGGCCGGCCGCCAGGAGGTGGTAGGCGCCGAACCTTGCGATGGCGCCGATGACGTGGCCGCCGACGACCCGATCCGGGCGACCCGTCCCAGCGTCGGGATCGGTGGCGAGCGCGTACGCCGTAGGGCCGAGACTCGGGAACAGGAACGGGCGACCCTATGCCCACGCGACCGCACCGAGGACGAGGGCGAGCACCCCGGCGAGCACACCGGTCCGAACGGGGCGATCAGGCACACCATCGGCGTGTGTTGCCCCATAGAAAACGGCGACGGAACCCATCGAGGGCTGACAGGGGCATGCTTTTCCCGAGTCGCGACGCAGTCCCGAGCATGCTCGATTACGTGGGATTGGAGGCGGACCTCGACGACGAGGAGCGACTTATCCGGGACACAGCCCGGGAGTTCGTCGCGGACAACGTCCGCCCGATCATCGGCGACCACTACCTCGAGGGGAGCTTCCCCACGGAATTGATCCCCGAGATGGGGGCGTTGGGGTTCTATGCGCCGAACCTCGACAGCCACGGATTGCCTGACGTCAGCGAACGCGCGTACGGTGTGTTGATGCAGGAACTGGAGGCGTGTGACTCCGGAGTACGGTCGATGGCCTCGGTGCAAGGCGCCCTCGTCATGTACCCGATCTACGCCTACGGCAGTCCCGACCAACGAGATCGGTGGCTGCCACCCCTCGCCGAGGGCGAGGCTGTCGGCTGTTTCGGGTTGACCGAACCCGACCACGGGTCCAACCCGGCGGGCATGGAGACTACCGCGGTGGCCGACGGCGACGGGTATACGCTCTCCGGGACGAAGACGTGGATCACCAACGCGCCACTTGCCGACGTCGCGGTCGTCTGGGCGCGGGACCAATCGAGTGCCGAGAATCCGGTTCGTGGGTTCCTCGTGGAGACCGATGCCGCCAACGTCACCACCAACGAGATCGACGGGAAGCTGTCGCTGCGGGCGTCGAGCACCGGGGAACTCGCCCTGCAGAACGTCCACGTCCCCGACACCGCCGTGTTACCGGAGGTCTCGGGGATGAAGGGGCCGTTGTCCTGTCTCACCCAGGCCCGGTACGGGATCGCGTGGGGCGCGGTCGGGGCGGCCCGGGACAGTTTCGAGGTGGCCCTGGCCTACGCCCAGGACCGCGACCAGTTCGGCGGGCCGATCGCCCGGTTCCAGCTCCAACAGGAGAAACTCGCGGAGATGGCGACCCAGATCACGACCGCACAACTGTTGGCCTACCGGTTGGCCACCCTCAAGGAACGGGGCGAGTTGCGCCCCCAACACGTCTCGATGGCCAAACGCCACAACGTCCGCGTGGCCCGCGACCAGGCGCGGGTCGCCCGGGAGATCCTCGGTGGGAACGGGATCACGGTCGACTATTCGCCGATGCGGCACATGCAGAACATGGAGACCGTCTACACCTACGAGGGGACCCATGACATCCACACGTTGATCCTCGGTGAGGACCTCACGGGGTACCCGGCGTTCGAGTGACCGGTCAGTCGAAGCGACCGGTGACGGTATCACACTCCAGGCACCGGGCGAGGACGGCACTCCGATCGTCGGCGAGTTCGATGGCGTGGGGGGTTTCGCCATCGCAGGTCTCACACGCTCGGAGGATCTCCGTCGCCCCCGAGTCTTGGGGGGCACCGATCGCGAGGGCGAGGACACGGTCCTCCCCGTCGTTGATGCCGCGTTGGTACTCGCCGGGGCCGAACCGGACGAGTTCGCCGGCCGATACCTCGATCGGGTCCTCGGCCGTGCGGAAGGTGACGGTGCCCTCCTGGATGTAGAAGATCTCCTCCTGGTCGGCGTGGGCGTGGAATCCGTACGCGAAACTGTCCCCGGGCGCGAGTTCGTAGTAGTTGATCGCGACGTCGGCCAATCCCAGGACGTCGGTCAACGGTCGTTGGACCGCGGCCGGTCCCATGCGATCGTCCATCTCGTCCAACCGGACCCGTTGCATATCGGTGGGTACGCGGTGGTAGTGGTTAGGCGTGGTGGCTCAGGAAACGAATGCGGTCGGGCAGGCCGCACGAACACGGTGATCGGGGACCAGCGAGGTTACTCGGGGCGGTCGATGTCGAGTTGCTCTCGGAGGTCTTCCAGGGCTTCGGCGTCGTTGAGCTCCTCCAACCGCGCCCGGAAGTCCTCCTCGCAGAGGCCGACGACGATCCCGCCTTTCTCGACGGTGACGTCGGCGTCGGCATCGCAGTAGTGACACTGCATACACACCCCTAGGCCCCCGGGGGTCCTGAAGGCTACGGCTTCGAGAGATGTGGCCGCAGCTCCCGGTACTCGCGTTCAGAGAGGCCGGCGCGGCCGAGGACGGTGTCGTGGGCGTCGCTCCCGCCGGTGACCAGGAGGTCGTGGTCGGCGATCGCCGCATCGAGGAGGGGGTCCTCGACGCGGTGGTCGTAGGGATAGGGGCCTTCGACAGCGTCGAGGTCCGTGGCGAGTTCGAGTGCGGTGGCGGGGTCATCGTACCGGAACGGGTGGGCGAGGGCGACGATGGCACAGGCGTCGGCCAGCAGCGAGGTACCAGTCTGGAAGCTGGTGACGTCCCGTGGGACGAAACACGGGCCGTCCTCCCCGATCAACGACGCGAAGACGTCGTCCGGGTCGGTGTATTGGGTGTCGGGGTGGTCGACGACCGCTTTGGCGAGGTGGGGGCGACCGATCCCGGAGCGGATGTCCACGTCGAGGGTGACGTCGAGGCGGGCTTCCAGATGCCTCTGGATGGCGGCGCCACGCTCCCGGCGGTCGGCCTGTAGGCGGTCGATCTCATCGCGGAGTGCCGGAGTCGGCTCCAGTCCGTAGCCCAACAGGTCGACGCGGTCCTGGGCATCGCCGGGATCGACCCGGAGTTCGATGCCGTTGATGATGGTGAGGCCGTCGCGTTCCACGACCGGCGCCCCGAGGTCGTCGTTGATGCGGTCGTGGTCGGTGACGGCAACGACGGATACGCCAGCGTCGTCGGCGGCGGCCGGCAGTGTCTCGAGGGTGAGAACGCCGTCCGAGGTGGTGGTGTGGACGTGGAGATCCGCGTAGACCATACCCGCGGTGTGCGGCGGTGTGGGAAAGGGGTTGTCGTCGCCGGCGGGGCGACAGCACCGGTCTGTCCGTTACATTCATTATGAACCACCGGAAAGTACGTGTGTCCTTACCATGTCAATGGGTGCCTATGACGAAGACGAGCACGAACGTCGCGAGCGGAAGAACACCGACGTCGACCTGAGCGAGGACGACACCCGTTCATCCTACGAGGGCGAGGTCGAGTACGACGACGCGGACACGGAGACGCTGCTCGAGCAGTTCCAGGAAATCAAGTCCAAGTGATCGGTCCTGTTTCTCGCGACACACCGCGCGGAGCGGCTGCACCGGTCCAGGTCAGTCCCAGCCAGGCGTCTCGGGCGCCCCGCGGTCGTCTTCTACGGTCCGGGCGAGTGACGGATCGGGGGTAGCCCTGTCCGCGTGGGTGGTCCAGTCCTCGATTGCGGCCCCCACCCAGGATCTGGCGGTTCGTGCCGTCGCGAGCGCCGACTGGAACCGGTCTTCGTTGAGTTCGACGGTCCCGGGTGCACTGGCTGCTGCCACCGCCACGAACCGTGCCCGGGTGGCCTGGTCGAGGGTGCGGGTGGCGATGTCCTCGACGACGCCGGTGAGGTCGGTGGGATCCGGGTAGGCAAACACCGTGTGGCCGATTGCCTGGGGACCAAGAAGGCGCTGTCCGACATCCCCGGGGACCGAACGGTCACGGAGACGGCTGCCGCCGAAGGCGTCCTCGACGCGTTCACACTCTGTCTCGGCGCCGAGGTCCAGGTTGTGTGCGGGGTAGGTATCGCACTCCGTTGGGTAGATATCGGTGTCGTGGATCCGGCACTGGAGGGTGGTGGGATCGAGGAACGCACACGTGGAGAGCCAAGCAGGATCGGTGTCGAAGGGAGCGACCGGTTTCGGTGGGGTTCGCAACCCGAGGAAGAACGCTGGACGGTCGTCGATAGCCGCGAGGTCGACGCCGTCGACGGTGACGGTCGGCCCGTCGGTTGCCCGCCAGAGTCGTGGGGTCATGGCGTCGGCGTACCCGGCCTCCAGGAGGGCGTTGACGTCGTCACGGGTCAGGGGGACGAGGTTGTAGGTGTCATCGAGGGGCTGGCGGGGACCGCGGCGTTCGTGGTCGTGGGGTGTGTCGGTGAGCGGGCGCCAGTCGATACAGCAGCCGGCACACCCCGCACAGTCGACGTCCATGCAGGCGACGTCGATACGGGCAGGCAAAAACTCGACGGGGACTTATGCCGGTGGCGACCCGGGTTGGGGTATGGGCGATCGGTGTGATGGGTGTGGGCGGGAGGTTGGCATCGCGGGTGGGATCGCGAACATCTGGACGCGAGAGCACACCGAGACCGGTGGGTTGACACTCGAGTTCGACAGCGACGGGACCGAGCACTTCCTCTGTTTCGAGTGTATCGAGAAGCTCCCGGCGGAGCCGACGGCAGCCGATGTGGCGGCGTTGGCCGATGCCGAGGAGTGACCTCACAGTTGGGTGATGACGCCGAGGCTCGCCGAGCCCAGCATTAACAATACCAGGAGCAGGGCGAGGAGTTGCTGGCGGTCCATACCGGTGTTCATGCGTGGGGTGGGAAAACGGTTCGGGCGAGCGATGGTTACTCGGGTGGGAGGATGTGGAGGCCCGCTCGGGACTTGAGGACGGTGACAGTGTCCATCTCGGAGTCGAGATACGACGGTCGAGGCACCGTCGTGGTGTCGGCGGTGTCGGGGTCGAGCACCTGGACGGCGTGTTCGTCGATGACGGCGACGAGGGTGGTCTCCTCGGCGTCGGTGCGGGAACCGAGGCTGCGTGCGGTGTCGGGATCGGCCGTGGCCTCGTAGGTGTCCCCCGTCGTCAAGCGGACGCCTTTCAGGTTGCCCGCGACCGATCGGATGAGTACCGGGCCGTCGCCGTCGCCTGGGTCGATGATGTCACCGGGGGTATAGCGGGGCAGTCGGACGGCGTAGGTGGAACGGTACACCTCGTTGCCGTCCTGGTCTTCGGTGACGAGGGTGCGGGTGTCGGTGAGTGAGCCGCCGAGATCGGCCTGGATGCTGGTGGCGACGGCGCGGGCGAGTTGGGTGTCGGAGAGCTTGATGTCGACGCCGTCGGCCGTTCGGTCGACCTCACTGATGAAGGCGTCTCGGTCGCCGTCCTCGGTGCGGTCGGCGACGGCGTCACGGGCGATGGTCACCGCGCGGTCGACCTCGCTCGTCGTGGGGGTGCGACCGGTGGCCCGTACCTGGACGGTGGCGGCGTAGTAATCCCCGGCGATGCGACCGCATCTGGGACAGGTCCCACCCCCGATCGAGACGGGGACGGTGACCTCGTCCTCGAGGTGGGTGTCCCGGACGATGCCGTTGAACCGGCAGTGCAGGCGGAGTGTGGTGGCATCGACCTGTTCGGGGTCGACGCTCCAGGTGAGGTCCGTGGCGTCGGCGTGGACGCCGAGTTGGTCGGTGACGGCGTCGATGGCGACGCTGGTGGGGTCGGTGTTGTCTTCCCAGGTGTCGCCGTCGCTGACGGCGCCACACGTCCCGCAGACGGTGATGGCGACGGACTCGGGGGCGTCGACGAGGTCGAAGCGGTCGAAGTAGCAGGCGTCACACAGCGCCTGCTCCCGGCGGGTGCCGGCTTGCCCCCGGCCGGCCGTGGGGTCGACGGCGGCCCCACAGGCCGGGCAGAACGCGCCACTGGAGTCCGTCATCGTCTGTGGGTAACGCGTGCCGGCGTTTAGGCGTGTTGGGACGGCGGTCCCAGCCCCCACCACGGATTTCTACTTTCAGTACGGTGTTTACGAGGCTTTATGCGGGAGGGGGGAGAACCCCGGCCTACATGGCCGCATCAGAAGATCTCGAGGAGCTCTCGGGCGTTGGTCCCGCCACCGCCGAGAAGCTCCGCGACGCGGGCTTCGAATCCTATCAGAGCATCGCCGTTGCCAGTCCCGGGGAGCTCTCGAACACCGCCGACGTCGGCGAGTCCACGGCCGCCGACATCATCCAGAGCGCCCGGCAAGCCGCCGATGTCGGCGGGTTCGAGTCCGGAGCGTCGGTCCTGGAACGCCGCGAACAGATCGGGAAGCTCTCCTGGGGGGTCGAGGAGGTCGACGACCTCCTGGGTGGCGGCGTCGAGACCCAGTCCATCACGGAGGTCTACGGGGAGTTCGGCTCGGGGAAATCACAGGTCACCCACCAGCTCTCGGTCAACGTCCAACTCCCCCGAGAGCACGGCGGACTCGAGGGCGGGGCGGTGTTCGTCGACTCGGAGGACACCTTCCGCCCCGAACGGATCGATGACATGGTCCGCGGCCTCGACGACACCATCCTGGCCGATACCATGGAGCTCCACGGCGTCGACGGCGACCCCGACGACAAGGAGGCGATGGACGCCTTGATCGAGAGCGTCCTCGATGAGATCCACGTCGCCAAGGCGTTCAACTCCAATCACCAGATCCTCCTCGCGGAGAAGGCAAAGGAACTGGTCGCCGAGTCCCAGAACGGGGAGTTCCCGGTGCGACTCCTGTCCGTCGACTCCCTGACCGCCCACTTCCGGGCGGAGTACGTCGGCCGGGGCGAACTCGCCGAGCGCCAACAGAAGCTGAACAAACACCTCCATGACCTCATGCGGATCGGGGACCTGCACAACTGTGCGGTGTTGGTCACCAACCAGGTGGCGGCGAATCCGGACTCGTTCTTCGGCGATCCGACCCAACCCATCGGCGGGAACATCCTCGGCCACACCTCGACGTTCCGGATCTATCTCCGGAAGTCGAAAAACGACAAGCGGATCGTCCGCCTCGTGGACGCACCGAACCTCGCAGACGGCGAAGCAGTGATGCGAGTGCAGGACGCGGGACTCGTCCCCGAGTAACGGATCAGGGACTGGCGAGGACGCCTTCGAGGCGGTTCCACCGTTTTTCGAGATCGTCGGCCGCCGCACGGAGCGCCTCGAGTTCTTCCCGGAGATCCGTCGTCCGCTCCTCGACGGTGTCCTCGAGGGCGGCGACATCCTCGGCGTGGGTGCGGTCGAGTTCGGCCTGTGCATGCTGGAGTTCGGTCACCGCGTCCTCCCGGGCGGTGGCGAGGTCGGCGACATCGGCCTCGTGGGTCTCAGCGAGTTCGTCGAGACGGTTCTCGAGGGTCGCGAGGTCCTCGCGGAGCCCGTCGAGGGCCTCGAGGTCGTCGGCGAGGCCGTCGATCCGGGTTTCGAGATCGGTGCGGGCCTGGGCGGCGGTCTCGAGGTCGGCCTCCAGGTCCTCGATCTGGTCTGCGAACCGGTCCTCGATGTCGTCGAGTTCCTCCAGGACGTCCCGGGCGGTACCGTTGGTGTCGATGAACTCCTCGATGGCGTCGCTGTAGGCGGCGAAGTCGGCGACCCGGGCCTGGAGGTGCTGGAACTTGACCTCGTGGCTCCGGGGGAGTCCCCCGAGTTCGCGGCGGAGGACCGCGCGCTGGTCGTCGCTGAGGTCGTCGTTGCGGAGCCGGTCGACGAGCTCGTCGACGACGTCGATATCCCCCGTTGTATCCGAGTCCGGGTGTCGGTCGTGGTCGTTCGTCGCCCCGCCGTCGGCGACGGCTTCGGTGCGTCCCCCAACCGTATCGTCCGGGTGGTCAGCAGTGCGGTCCCACCCGAACAGGCGTGCGAGCACTCCCATCCTTCGATTGGTGATGACCACCCACCGCGATAAGTGTTAGGTTCCTGTCATACATGTGTCGGACCCTTCGTACACCCCGAAACTTCCCGGAAGAATCGTTGTATCCACGGAACGACCGCCCCGGAACGGGGTTGTCAGCAAGCAGAACGTCGGTACCCCAGGAGATCGGCGTTCCACGTGGACCGAGAGAACCCCACAACGGACGCCCTGCATACATCCCGGCCACTTTCCGAACCGATGACCGTGACTCGCTTGGGCGGGCCCCTGTTGGGGGCAAGCCCAAACGCGTCTCTCCGAGATCGGGGGCCACAGAACCCAACCGCATCAACCCGAACCGCTCTCGCCGTCTGTGACGGGGCCGCCCGACTGAAGTCGGGCGAAATATCAGTCCTCGGTCGTTGTCTCTGGGGCCTCGGCCGGTGTCTCTCCCGACCGATACAGCTCCACACCGTCCTGGATCACCTTCTCCGCCAACACCGCACACTTCACCCGCATCGGTGTCACCTCAACGCCAAGCAAGTCCAAGACGTCATCCCGGTCCATCGCCATGACCTCGTCGACGGACTCCCCTTTGATCGCCTCACTGAACATGCTCGCACTCGCCTGACTGATCGCACAGCCCTCACCCGTGAATGCCACGTCCTCGATCGTCTCCTCGTCCGCCCCGAGCGCCACCTCGAACCGGAGGTCGTCCCCACACGAGGAGTTGTGGCCCTCGTGGGTGAACGTCGGCGCCGCCAACTCCCCGTAGTTCCGCGGGTTCTTGTAGTGATCGAGGATCTGCTGGCGGTACATATCCGAACCCATGGTCTCTGTCTGACGTAGGCTAACGGCACTGAAAAGGATACCGGGGCCGGACCAGCGGCCTTTACGGGGACCCGCCTGCGAACGGGACTGTGGCCGCCACCGACGACGACTATCTCCGGTTCTTCCCCAAACCGTCGCCATACGACGGTCAACGCGAGGCGATGGCGACGATCCGCCCGGCGCTGGCCGCTGGCCGGGACGTCCTCTTCGAGGGGGCGTGTGGCACCGGCAAGACCCTGGCGGCACTGGCGCCGGCACTGGATGTCGCCCGCGAGACCGATAGGACCGTCGTCATCACCACGAACGTCCACCAGCAGATGCGGCAGTTCATCGCCGAAGCCCGGGAGATCCACGCCACCGAACCGATCCGCGCGGTGGTGTTCCGCGGGAAAGCCTCGATGTGCCACATCGACGTGGGGTACGAGGAATGCCAGGTGCTTCGGGAGGAAACCCGCGATCACGTCGAGGCCGAACGCGAGGCGGCGGACCTCGCCGAGGAGGCCGCTGACCTGTTGGCCGCCGCCCGGGACGGTGACGAGGATGCAGCCGCTCGCCGCGAACGCATCCTCGCCGAACGCGAGGACATCGAAACGGACCGAGACCCCGACCGGACCTGCGATCACTACTACCGGAACCTCACCGACGAAGCAGCGGTCGCCCAGTTCAACGACTGGTTGTTCGACGACGTCCGCACCCCCGAGGAGATCTACGAGTACGCCGCCACCCAGGGGTTGTGCGGGTACGAACTCCTCAAAGAGGGGTTAGACCGCGTCGACCTCGTCGTCTGTAACTACCATCACCTCCTGGATCCGTTCATCCGCGAACAGTTCTTCCGGTGGCTCGACCGGGAACCAGCCGAGGTCCTGACCGTCTTCGACGAGGCCCACAACGTCGCAGACGCCGCCCGCGACCACGCCGCTCGCCACCTCACCGAACGCACCCTCGACCAGGCCCTCGCCGAACTCGAGGACCTCTCCGACGGGCGCGCAGCCGCCGCCACCAACGTGTTAGCGGCGTTCCGACACGCCCTCGTCGACGTCTACGACCGGTCGGTGCCCGCGTCCGTCGGCGACGAGTGGACCGACATCCCCATCAGGAATTCCGATCGTCGCGACGACCTCGCACTCGCCTTCCTGGACCGGTACGCGGGGCAGGGCATCCACCGGGACCTCGCCGAGGCCGTCGAACTGGGCCGGGAACTGGACGACCGCTACGAGCGCGCCTATCGCCGCGGCGAGACGAGCACCCGGACCGAGTGCCAGACGCTGCAAGCAGCGACGTTCGTCCAGACCTACCTCGAGGACGGCGATGCCGCCGGCCAGTACCCGGTCGTCGGCGTGCGAGAAGCCCCCGCAACCGGCGACGTCTACGGTCGCGCCGAGCTCTACACCTGTCTCCCCCGGGCCGTGACCGAGGATCTCTTCGACAAGGTCCACGCCAGTGTCTTGATGAGCGCGACGTTGCGGCCCTTCGACGTGACCGCAGACGTCCTCGGCCTCGATCGCCCCGAGACCATCGCCCACGGGCTGTCCTTCCCGCCGGACCATCGGCGGACCCTCGCCGTCGACCTTCCGCCGCTGTTCGCGAATCGACGGGACGACCCCGAGGTCGTCGCCGCGTTCACCGACGCGTTGGCAGACGTCGTCCGCTACACCGCAGGCAACGTCCTCGCGTTCTTCCCGAGCTATGCCGAGGCGGCCCGCTACCACGACCGACTCGGCGACGCGGTCGATGCAGAACGGTTCCTCGACCAGGCAGGAACCCGGTCAGAACCACTGCGAGAGGCGTTCGTCGAGGCCGACGATGCGGTGTTGTGCACGTCGGTGTGGGGGACGTTGACCGAAGGCGTGAGCTTCGACGGGGACGCCGCTCGAGCCGTCGCGGTCGTCGGTGTGCCATACCCACACCTCGACGATCGGAGCGAGGCGATCCAGGACGCCTACGACAGTCGGTTCGACGACCCGGACGCAGGATGGCAGTATGCGGTCGAAATCCCGACGGTCCGGAAGACCCGCCAGGCGCTGGGCCGCATCCTCAGAGCCCCGGAGGAGATCGGCGCACGGGTCCTCCTGGACCGGCGGTACACCGCCGCCGGCACGGACCAGTTGGGCGCGTACAGCGTCTACGATACCTTCCCGGAGGACGAACGCGAGGAGATCGTCGACATCGCCCCCGGGAAACTCCGGTACGCCCTCCATAACTTCTACACTGACCACGACGCATGGCCCGGCGATCCCCCGTCGCTGTGAGCTAGGGGGACAGCGTGAGTTGCCCGGTGACAGTGTGGGTGTCCGCAGCGTAGAACGTCAGGGTCGAGACGGTCCAGGTCACCGGATCGATCTCCCGGTCCAGGACTGCCTCGACGACGGCGGGATCGTCGGTGCGGCCGAGGGTGACGTGGGGCGTGTACTCGGCCCCCTCCACGTCGGGGACCGGGGAGACGACCGCACACAGCGTCTCGTGGACGGCATGCAGCCCGTCGCTGTCGACGGCGAGGTAGACGACCGTCCCGGAGCCAGTGGTCGGTGATTCGAAGACGTCGACGTGGGTGGTCCGCGCCCTAAAGGGGCTGACGTCGGCGAGGGCCTGGCGCACCCGTGTCTCGATGACAGGGCGGGGCGTCGCAGTGACGAGTCGTTTCGCGACCAGGGTGTACTCGGCGCGGGCACCGGTCCCGAGCAGCGGGCGGAACGTCTCGGCCTGCCCGCGGACGGCGCCGGGGACCGGGACGTTCAGACTGAACACGGCTCCCGGTCATCCGGTGATGAGAAAGGCGTGGCGGTCCCATGCCGACCCCGCAGCTATTTTTCGGGTCGGTCCCACCACGAGACGAGACGAATGGCATCCAGTACGGCTGTCGTTGTGGCCGCCTTGTTCGCCAACGGGGTGATCGCGGTCCTGAAGTTCATCGGCTACCTCCTGACGGGGAGTCCGTCCATGTTGTCCGAGACCTACCACTCGATTTCGGACACCGGCAACCAACTGTTCTTGTTGTTGGGGATTCGGTACGGGCGACGGGACACCTCGAGGGCACATCCATTCGGGTACGGGAAGGCCCAGTTCTTCTACTCGTTTCTGGTGGCGGTGTTGCTGTTTGGCATCGCCGGGTGGGAGTCCGTGAGCCACGGCTATCACGCGTTGACAAATCCCCACCAACCCGCCGCCGGCACCGCGACGCTCCCGGTGGTCGACGTGACGTTCCCGGCGGTGTACGTGAACTACGCGGTCTTGCTCGCCGCGATCGGATTCGAGGGGTACGCGTTCAGCAAGGCCTACGCGAACATGGCCCGCCAGATCGAATCCCGCGGGTGGAGCGGATTCCGGGAGGCCTTCCGGAAGACGAGTGACGTCACCGTGTTGACGGCATTGACCGAGGACACCATCGCCATCGCCGGCGCCGGCATCGCGTTGGTCGGCGTCTTCCTCTCTCGATACACCGGGAACCCGGTCTACGATGCAGTGGGTGCATTGGTGATCGGGGTGATGTTGATGGGGTTTGCGCTGGCGTTGGCCTGGGAGAACAAACGACTGATCCTCGGGGAGAGCCTCCCGAGCGAGGACGAGAACAGGCTGCGAGCGATCGTGACCGGGTTCGATGAGGTCCTGGACATCGTGGATTTCCGGTCGGTGTACTTCGGCCCGGACCGCGTGGTCATCACCGCCGACGTCGCGTTCGTCGACGACCTCGATACCACGACGATCGACGACTGCATCACCGACATCGAGGACGCGTTGATCGAGGCCAATGGGGCCATCGAGAAGGTGTACATCGAACCGGAGTGAGACCCCGCCAGTGAGCTCCAAATGATCGTCGCCCTCGCCGACACCCACCGCGAGACGGGCCACGGCCTCGCCGGCCACACCGCCGCGGCCGTCGAACGGGCGGATTGGGTGATCCACGCCGGGGATTTCACCACCCAACCCGTCCTCGAGGCGTTCCAGGCGGTCACCGGGCGACTGGTGGCCGTTCACGGGAACCGGGATGTCGCCGGCGTGTGCGAGAGGCTACCGGCCACGGACACCGTCGAGGTCGGCGACAGCACGCTCGTGGTCACCCACCGATCGGCGAGTGGTGACGCGGGGCTCGGATATCTGGGTCGGGCCCACGACGCCGCACTCGTAATCGCCGGCCACACCCACCGACCCCGCATCGGCGAGGTTGGTGGCCTGACCCTGTTGAACCCGGGGAGTCACACGACGCCGCGAGGTGGGCCGCCGACCCACGCCGAACTCAGGGAGTGCGACGACGGTCTCCGCGTTCGAATCGTCACCCGGGATGGCAGGTGCCAGGAATATGTTCTGGTCGCGTGATCGAAGAGGGGTAGGGAAACCCGGGGACCGGGCGGCGAAGAGGGAGGGGGCTGGCAGGGTGCAGGCCGGTGGCAAGGCGCCTGCAAGCCTAGCAACGGGTCGTGGATAGAAGAAGGAACCGTATGCTCAAACGCCGACTTTACTCTCGATGCCCCACCAGACCGTAACCAACAGCAACGCGAGGACGCCGCCGAGGAACAAGGACAGGCCCGGGGCGACTCCGAACGCTGTGTCCAACGACGCCGCCGGCGCCTTCGAGATGATGCCGGGATCGGTCGAGAGGTGCGTACCACCCTGGTGGATGGCGCCGCTCAGGTCGGCGGACGGGGAGACGCTGACCTCGCCACCGGCCGCCCCGCCGCCGGTAGTCGAACTGTGGCTCAGCCACCATTTGATGACGCCGCCGGTCGCGGACAACACGCCGATCCCCCCGAGTAACTGGGCGAGGGCGGCCTGGACCCCGGCGGACTCCTCTTCGTCACCCGCGAACAGGACGAGGGGTCCGTCGGTCGGGGCGTAGACGTTCATCTCCCGCCCCTTCTCGGAGTATCTCGTCCCTCTAACCTCGATGAGATCGGCCTCCTCGAGCTTCCGGAGGTGGTACTGTGTGTTCTGCAGGGACGTGTCTGCGGCATCCGCGAGTGCAGATGGTGTGGCCGGCTCGTCGTGGAGTTCCGCGAGGAGTCGGCGAGCTGTCCCGGCGGAAAGCGCACCCAGCACTTCGTCCGCGTCCGCCGTGTCGACGCCAACGACGCGAGGGTCGGCCTCCGGGTCGTCGACATCAACTTCCGTCTCGGAGGGAAGCAACCCGGCCATGCTACCGACTGTCAATTAACGGAAAGCCTATAATAATCTTACGTCGCCGCCGAAACGCCTACACCGTTCGCCCTCCCAGGGGAGGCATGGTCGAACTGGACCCGGTCGCCGTCGGGTTCATCGTGCTCCTCCTGGTGTTCACGCTGTTCGTCTACCTGTTCTTGCGCCGAACCGCCCTCGCGTTCCGCGAGGGACAGGACCGTGGCCGCAACCGATGACCCTCAGAGTGTCGATTCGACGCGGTCGATGGCGACATCGATGTCCTCACGGTCGACATCGAGGTGGGTGCAGAATCGGACGGTGTACTCGCCGAACTCCGATGCCTGGACGCCGTGGTCGGCGATGACGTCGATGAAGCTCGCGGCGGTGTGGCCCGTGTCGGTGACGTCGACGAGGACGATGTTCGTCTCGGGCGGAGTCACCGAGAGGCCGGGGAGGTCGTCGAGGCCGTCGGCCAACCGGTCGGCGTTGGAGTGATCGGTCGCCAACCGGTCGACGTTCTCCAACGCGAGCAGCCCCGGTGCTGCGATGAGGCCGGCCTGGCGCATCCCGCCACCCAACAGTTTCCGGGTGCGCCGCACCCTGGTGATGAACGGCTCGGAGCCGGCGACGATCGAGCCGACGGGGGCGCCCAACCCCTTGGAGAGACAGAACATCACGGAGTCGACGGGATCGGTGATGGCGGTGATCGGGACATCACGAGCGACGGCGGCGTTGAACATGCGGGCGCCGTCGAGATGCACCGGAATCCCCCGGTCGTGGGCGGCGTCGGCGGCCGCCTCGATCGCCGCCGGGGCGATCGCGAGGCCGCCACGACTGTTGTGGGTGTTTTCCAGGGTGAGTAACCCGGTGCCAGGACGGTGGATATCCTCGGCGACGAAGGCCGCTTCGACCTCCGCCGGGGTCGGGATCCCGCGGTCGGCATCGACGGGTCGCACCTGCAGACTCCCGAGTTGGGCGAGCCCTCCGACCTCGTACTTGTAGACGTGGGCCTGTCGGTCGACGATGACCTCCTGGCCGCGGTCGGTGTGCGTGCGGATCGCTGCCTGGTTGCCCATGGTCCCGCTTGGCACGAACAGCGCCGCCTCCATGCCGACCTTGTCGGCGGCCGCGGCCTCCAGTTCCTTGACGGTGGGATCGTCCTCGTGGACGTCGTCGCCGACCTCGGCGTCGCGGGCGGCCTCCCGCATCGCCGCCGAGGGTTTCGTCACGGTATCACTCCGCAAATCGATCATCGGCAGGCCGTTCGCGGGACAGGGGCATAAGGTGGGTGGTCCCGGCGACTCGTTCGGCCCGCCCCCTGTGGATTTAAGGGGGTATGGGGTCAATGGCTAGGCGTGCCGACGCTTGACTGCCCGGACTGCGAAGAGAGCATCGCGATGCACGAACTCGAAACGCGTACCGTGGCACAATCAAGCGGCTTCCGAACGACCTACCGCTGTCCTTTCTGTCACGCCGACTTCGAAGACATCGAAGGCCTAATGTGACAAGAAGCGAGGCGCCTGCCACGGGCCCCAGCGGCACAGTGGGTACCGACCCTGAGAATGGACATCCGCCATCACCTCGCCCATCACGACCCCGGCGATTCGCCGCTGGTCACCGAGTCGGCCGTCGTCACCGGTCGCGACCCGCTCGACCGCAACCGTACCGAGGAGGTCATCGCCACCCTCGATGCGGTGCTTCTCACCCATGGCACCGCAGCCTACGCCGACGACACGCCCGACGACCCCGAGGAACGCCGGCACTGGCTCCGGGACCGCCTCGACGCCCGCGACCACGTCGAGGAGGCGGGTGGGATGGACCGATACCTCCCCGACGCGGCCCGCGACGCAGCCGCAGGCGAGGCCGTCCGAAGCCTCCAGGCGCGGTACCTCAGACCCTACCCGTCGCTGCTCTCCCTGTCCGTCGACCCCGCCGAACCGATTGCCTTCGACCCGGGTCAGTACCTCTCGTTGCGGTATCAGGACGTCACCCGCCCGTACTCGATCGCCAGCCCGGTCGGGGACGACACCCTCGAGTTCTGCATCCGACGAGTTCCCGGCGGTCGCCTCACCCCGACGCTCATCGACCAGCTCGTCCCGGACACCGAACTCACGGTCCGTGGCCCGTACGGCGAACTCACATTACAGGAATCCTCCACCCGGGACGTCGTCTTCCTGGCGACCGGGACCGGCGTCGCCCCGTTCCGGTCGATGATCCTATCTCTGTTCGCAGCGGGCGAGGACGTCGTCGACGACGTCACACGGGACGTCTGGCTGTTCCTCGGCGCCCGGTGGGCAGACGACCTGCCCTACCACGCTGCGTTCGCCGACCTCGCCGAGGACCGCGAGAACTTCCATTACGTCCCGACGCTCAGTCGTGAGTCGTTGCTCACCGACTGGGGTGGCGAGACGGCCTACGTCCAGTACGTTCTCGCGAACCACGTCGACCCCACGAGTATCAAGGGATCGCTTCCTGAGGCGTTCGCCGACGCCCTCGAATCCGACCCGGTCGCGTCGGTCGACGAGCGGTTAGACCCGGAGGAGATGGACGTCTACGCGTGTGGGGTGACCGCGATGGTGACCAGTCTCGTCGACGCCGTCGAGGCCCTCGGGGTGCCCGAGGAACGAACGGAGTTCGAGGCCTTCGGGTGAACGGGGTCGACGGAGCGGTCGACCCCGGACTGTCCGGACTGCGTGGGGCGGCCACGGGGTCAATGGGGCACGGCCGCCCACGAGCTAGGAAGGATGGTACCGTCAAAAGCGGGGAGCCTTCATAGTGAGGTATGAACGCCATCTGTCATACCGCTCGGTCGGTCCGTGACGGGCACGGTGGGATTCGAACCCACGACCATCTGGTTAGAAGCCAGACGCTCTGTCCGAGCTGAGCTACGTGCCCTACCGCGCTCTCTATCGGGGCGACCCAAACAAGTTGCGGGTCCACCGGGGTTCGCAGACGTTTTACAGTCCTGTCGTCTACCCGGCGACGATGGGTGTTATCGGGACCGTCGGCCTCCCGGGGAGCGGGAAAGGCGAGTTCGCTGCCGTCGCCGAGGAGTTGGGGATCCCGGTGGTGGTGATGGGAGACGTCGTCCGGGCTGAGACCGAGGCCCGGGGCCTCGATCCCGCCGAGGACCACGGCGCGGTCGCGACCCAGCTCCGCGAGGAGGAGGGCCCCGACGCCATCGCGGCCCGGACCCTACCCCGGATCCGGGATCACCTCGCCGACCCGCGGACCGACACGGTTGTCGTCGACGGGATCCGATCGGCGGCCGAGGTCGAACGGTTCGAGGAGGCCTTCGGCGCGGACTTTACGCTGGTGAGTATCGAGGCGCCCTTCGAGGTGCGCGCCGACCGGCTCGGCGCCCGGGGCCGGGATGCGACCGACATCGATAGCCAAGCCCTGCGCGAACGCGACGAACGGGAACGCGGGTTCGGGATGGACGCAGCCATGGACCGCGCCGATATCACCGTCTCGAACACCGAGAGCCTGACCGCGTTCAGAGCCCAGGTCACCGATCTGCTCCAGGAGGCGACGGACCCATGAACTACACGATCGACGTCACGGTGACCGCCCCGGTGAATCCGACCGAGGTCGGGGACCGCGTCCGCCGCGCCGTCGAGTCCATCTTCCCGGACGCCGAGATCACCGTCGATTCCGATCGCGTCGTGGCGACCACCCACTCGATCGAGCGGTTCCGGGAGTTACTCGTCGAGCAACGCATCGTCGACGCCGCCCGGACCCGGTTGCGGGACGCCCGGACGGACGACCGCCTCGAGTTCTCGTTGAAAAAGCAGGCCGCCTTCCACGACACCGTGAACTTCGCGGTGGGGAACCCGGACGAGCTCGGCGACATCACCGTGGAGATCGAGGTCACCGACCCGTCGGTCGATGCGTTCATCGACTACCTGACCCCGCCGACCGACGACGATGCCCCCACCGGGGAGTAGGCAACTACATCCGGGTCCCGACGTCGACGAGGCGGGCAGCCCCCCACATGAACACGAACAACCCCACGAAGAACCCACCGAGGGCCACCAGCAGATTCTGATTCGAGAGGGGCGCACCGCCAAGGAACGGACCGCGGATGATGAGGTACCCGGTCCCGAGCAACACCGCCAACCCGATCAGCGAGACGAGTGCGAACGGCACCTTGGTGAGCCACATCACGTCATCGTACACAGCAGTGACGACAATAAGCGTATGCCCGGGTCGCTGACGCGTGTCAGCCACCCGTCCGTGCTCGACCGACCGTCAACCGGTGTCGATCCGGGGACCGACCGTGACAGACACCTCAGGTGACGGCGGGGAATGCATCCATCCACTATGGAGCTCGGTGCCCAGCCCTAGTCGCCGAACGGGCCCATCCCGCCACCGCCGCCTTGCTGTTGCATCTTCTTCATCATCCGTTGCATGTCGCCGTCGCCCATTCCCTGGAACTGTTTTAACGTCTTGGCCATCATCCGATGTTGTTCGAGCAACTCCCGGACGACGTCGGCGTCGACGCCGGCGCCAGCAGCGATTCGTCTCACCTGCGAGGCCCCGATCGATCGCGGGTTCTCGAGTTCCTCCTCGGTCATCGAGTCCATCACCACGTCGAAGTCCCGCATCCGGTCCTGGGTGACGTCCATGGCGTCGTCGGGTAACTGATCGGTCAACCCACCGCCGAGCCCCGGGATCATGTCGAGGACCTGGTCGAGCGGGCCCATCCGGTTCATCGCGGACATCTGGTGGCGCATGTCCTTCAGCGTGAACTCGCCCTCGAGGAGGTCCTCGGGGTCCCAGTCATCCTCGTCCTCGTCGGTCTCGGCCATCGCCCGTTCGACCCGTTCGGCGAGTTGCTGGAGGTCGCCCATCCCGAGCAGGCGGGAGACGAACCCGTTCGGTTCGAACCGCTCGATGTCCTGGACGGACTCCCCGGTCCCGAGGAACGCGATGGTCGACCCCGTCTCGTCGACGGCGGCCAGGGCACCCCCACCTTTGGCGGTCCCGTCGAGTTTCGTGATGACGACGCCATCGATCCCGATCGCGGATTCGAACTCCTCGGCCTGGTCTTTGGCCCCTTGCCCGATCGCCGCGTCCAACACGAGGAGGCGGCGATCCGGATCGACGACCCGATCGATCTCCTCGATCTCGTCGATGAGATCCGATTCGAGGGCGTGTCGCCCCGCCGTGTCGACGATGTGGACGTCGGCGGACTCGGTCTCGGCCAGTCCCTCGCGAGCGATCTCGACGGGGTCGTCGGTGTCCGGGTCCCCGTAGAAGCCGACCTCCGCCGTTTCACAGAGTTGTTTGGCCTGATCGTAGGCCCCGGGACGGAACGTGTCCGTCTGGATGACGGCCGCTCGCAACCCTTTCGTGGAGAACCACCACGCCATCTTCGCTGCCGTCGTCGTCTTCCCGGACCCCTGAAGCCCGGCAAGGAGGATGGTCTGTTCCTCGAGTGGCAGGTCCGTGGAGTCACCGACCAGGTCGACCAGTTCCTCGTAGACGATGCGCAACACGTGGTCGCGGGCGCTGGTGCCGGCGGGTGGCTCCTCCTCGAGGGCGCGTTCCTCGATGGCGTCGGAAAGCTCCATCACCAGCGAGACGTCGACGTCGGCCTGGAGGAGGGACCGCTGGATCTCTTTGACGATGTCCTCGACGTCCTCCTCGCTGAGCCGACCGGTCCCGCGGAGCCGGTCGAGGGTGCTCCGCAGAGAACTGCCCAGGTCGTCGAGTACCATTTGCCAGCCGGTAGACGGTCACGACGGTAAAGTCTTCGTCTCCCGGGCTGCCGACAACGTTACCCGTCGAACCGCCGAAACCCGGGCGTGCCCGGCGACGGCGACACCACCGATACCGTCTACGTGACCGCCGGCCTCCTCGAGGTCCTCTGTGAACGGGCGGCAGAAGCCGAACCCGCAGCGGTCACCATCGCGTTAGCGGCCACGCCAGCACGGGGCCTCGAGACCGACGTCGACCTCCCGCCGGAGACACCGGTCCTCACCGATTTCTACGTGCCCGGGGCTGCCGGCAGTGTCGCCAAGGTGTTCGGCATAAATCTCGGGGTTCCCCCGGGCCAGACGGCGGGCCGGTTCATCTCCCACCCGACGGGTGAACTCGCACTCACCCAGCGCGACGACCTCGCGGGCCGCGTGTTGATCGCGGTGCCGCCCTGGCGCCCCGAGGACGTCGCAGCCTTCGACCGGCGGGGGCGTCGCCACCGGTTGGTCAGCGTCGACGCCGCTCCGCCGCCGGGCAGTCTCCAGTCAGGGGGTTGACCCGGCCGAGACCGCGATCAGGTTCCCGTCCGGATCGCGGAGGAAGATGTCGTTGGTGCTCTCGTGGTACGGGTGGCGTTGGGCGTCCAACCGGGCGCGGACGCTTGCCAGTTCCGACTCCGAGGCCGCGAACGCGACGTGGGGGTCCTCAAGTGGCCGCACCCCGTTCCCCGCATCGTGGTCGGGGGTCGTCTCCGGACTCTCGACGAGGGCGATCGGCACACCGCCGACCCGCACCCAGAACGTCGTCGCCGCCTCCATGCTGACACCCTCCTCTGCAGGGCCGACCCGTTCGGCGTCGAGGACCATCCGATAGAACTGCACCGCTTTGGGGATCGCCGAGACCGGCAACGAGAGATGGTGGATGCCGTCCATGGTATCGTAGTTGGTGGGTGGGGTTTTTAGTCCTCACCAAGGAGCTGGTCGACCAGTTCCTTGGGGTCGACGGCGACCAGGTCGTCGTACCCCTGACCGGTCCCCAAGAAGAGGATCGGTTTCCCGGTGACGTTGGCGATCGAGATGGCGGCGCCGCCCGCGGCGTCGGCGTCGGCCTTCGTCAGGATGGCGCCATCGACGGAGGCGGCGGCGTCGAACTCCCGGGCGCGGTTGACGGCGTCCTGGCCGGCGACGGCCTCGTCGACGAACAGGGTCATGTCGGGGTCGACGACGCGGTCGAGTTTCTCGAGTTGGGCCATCAGGTCCGTCGAGGTGTGCAATCGACCCGCCGTGTCCCCGAGGACGACGTCGATGTCGTTGGCCTCGGCGTACTCGACGGCGTCGTAGACGACGGCCGTGGGATCGCCGCCTTGCTCGTGACTGATCAGATCGAGGTCGAGGCGGTCGGCGTGCTCTTTGATCTGTTCGTTGGCGCCGGCGCGGTAGGTGTCACCGTTGGCGAGCACCGTCGAGTACCCCTGGTCCTCGAGGCGCTTCGCGAGTTTCGCGATCGTCGTCGTCTTGCCGACCCCGTTGACACCGGTGAAGACGATCACCAAGGGTTTCTCCGCGGCGGCCACCCGTTCGTCGAAATCGAACTGCCCGACGCTGATCACGTCCAGTAACGCATCTCGGAGGGCGGCACGCACGATGTTGTGCGTGCCCTCCATGACCCCACGACGTTCCCCGATGAGGTTCTCCCGCACCCGGTCGAGGATGCGTTCGGCCGTCTCCATCTCCACGTCGCTTTCCAGCAACGCCAACTCCAGGTTCTCCAAGGGGCCCTCGAGATCGTCTTCGTCGAGGATGCGTTGGCCACGCGCCAAGGAGGATGCCCGTTCTCGCAGCCCGGGCGATCCGTCGTCGGATTCCTCCTCCGGTTCAGTGGGTTCCTCGGCGTCGGGGTCCGTAACCTCCTCTTCGACCTCGGACTCGAACCGACCGAGACGTTTCTTCAACCCCTCGAACATCGCCTACTCGTCCTCGTCAGGCACACCGCCGCCGCCCTGCTGTTGTTGGAGTTGTTGTTGCATCATCTGTTGTTGGGCCTGTTGGGCGCGCTGTTCGAGTTGGGCGGACTCTTCTTCGAGGTCGGCGAGGTCGTCTTTGAGGTCCTCGATCCGGTCGTCGAGGTCGTCCTGTTTGGTCTCGAGCGTGTCGATCGCATCGTCCTGTGCCTGTTCGGCGGCATACCCACCACCGAGTTCCACGACGACCTCGTCGATGTCCGCGACCTCCGCCCGGACGTAGGCCCCGCCTCCGACGGGCACCTGGACGGTCGACCCGGACTCGAGGGCTTCCAACCCCTCGATCGCGTCGTCGATCTCCATCTTCTGGTTGCGGAGTTCCTGGATGGCCGACTGGAGTTCCTGTTGTTCCTCCTCGAGGGCCTGGAGTTGCTGGGAGAGTTCTTGGAGCTGGTCTCGACCGCCACCGCCGCCTCCGAGGCTCATGCCCAGCCGTCGGATAGCGAGCCGGAAGAATCTTTCTTGTCTACGTCACATAGCCCAGCGCATCCTCGATCCGGCCGAGTTCCGGGCCGGTGGTGTCGGCGCCGACGACATACCCGGCATCGTTGGCGACGAGGCCCGACCCGACCAGTGGTCCGCCGTAGTTGACGGTGCCCACGTCGGCCGGGACCTCGAGCACCGACTCCACCCAGTCGAGTTCCTCGTCTGTCGACTCGGGGTGACACAGGACGCCGGCATCGGTCGCGACCGCGGCCGTCCCGACGGTCCGCACCCCGGCGATCGCCCCGGAGTCCACGGGTACCGACAGGGTCTCTTCGACGACGGTCATCCCCTCCTCGGAGAGGTTCGGGTGGACGATCGCACCGTTCCCGTTCGCTACCACGACGTTGCCGGCGGCGTTGATCCTCCCGGGGAGGGTGCCGACAGCACCGTCGATGGCCTCGGCCAATCGCTGGCGTTCCCGGTCGGTGACACGACCGGTGACGACGAGTCCGTTCTCGTTGCCCGCGACAAGCGACCCGACCGTCGAGGCACCGCCGACCGTAGTGGTGACAGCGTCGACGGCAAGTTCCTCGGCGAACGCCGCGACGACATCGTCCTCGCTATCGGGGCGGATGAGCAGCACCTCGTCGGTGGCGCGGGCGAACACCCCGACATACGGTGAACCGTGGACGGCCGTGCGGAGCACGCCTACGCGAGCTCCGCCTCAACGACGGCAGCACCGGCCTCGTCGAAGCGGGCGGCACGGACGCGGAGTTTGCTGGGTGGGTTCGAGCGACCGTCTGCCCAGACGGCCTCGTTGATGGACGGGTCGAGGCGGACGTCCTCCGCGGCGACGGAGAAGTGCTGGGCGAGGTGGTCGCGGACGATCGACATCGCCTTGTCCGCACGTTCGTGAGACGGGGCGGCTCGCACGTCGCGGAGCGGCACGGTCACCACCCGTTCCTCGAAGTCGTTGGCACTCATCACTCGTCAGTGTCCGAGCGCCGCCAGTTCCGTCGTTTCGGGTTGCGGGTGACGTCGCGGTTGGTCTTCATGATGACCCATCCAGGGACTCGACTGTTCTGTCGCTCGAGTTTCCCCAGTCGTTTCTTTTGGGCCTTCGTCTTCTTCCCCATAGTGGCGTGTCGTTGCCTGCGAGCCCATAAAATCCTGACGAACGGGCGCCGACCCCGTCGCGGAGGGGTTCCAGGCTTCTGAGAACGGGACGCGGCTTTATCCATCTGCTCGCCCTCCGGTCGGGTACACCATGACGGACTACGACTTCGAGGATACAGTGGCGATCGTGACCGGCGCCGGATCGGGGATCGGTCGAGCGACCGCGAAAACCTTCGCCGCGGGAGGTGCCGCGGTCATCGTCGCGGACATCGACGTGGATGGCGCCGAGGAGACCGTCGCCCAGATCGAGGCTGCCGACGGCACCGCGACAGCGGTGCGGACCGACGTCACCGACGAATCCGACATCGAAGCGATGGTCGACACCGCCCTGGACACCTACGGTGGGCTGGATTTCGCCGTCAACAACGCTGGCATCGGTGGAGAGTCGGCGCCGCTTGGCGACCAATCCCGTGAGGGGTTCCGGCAGGTCATCGACGTGAACCTGTTGGGCGTCGCGGACTGTATGCGCCACGAACTCCCGGCGATGGTGGAGCGCGGCGGCGGTGCCATCGTCAACGTCGCCTCGATCCTGGGGAAGGTCGGGTTCGCGGAGGCATCGGGATACGTCGCAGCGAAGCACGGGGTCCTCGGCCTCACGAAGTCCGCGGCCCTCGAGTACGCCGAGGACGACGTGCGCGTGACCGCGGTCTGTCCCGGGTTCATCGACACGCCACTGGTCGAGGAGGCCGGGATGGACGAGGGCGAACTCCACGAGCAGATCGCGGGACTCCACGCGTTGAACCGGTTCGGCGAGCCGGAAGAGGTTGCAGCGGCAATCGCCTGGTTGTGCGACGATGACGCCTCGTTCGTCACCGGAACCGGACTCGAGGTCGAGGGCGGGTACCTCGCCCGGTGATCGACTACTCGAGCGCGGTGGTGTGGACGTGCTCGTAGACGGGGCCGGTGTCGGTGAGTGTACTCTCGGTGAGGTGGATGGCGTCGACGTGCTGGGTGCCCAGGTCGGGGTCGCGGTGCTCGAGGAGTGTCTGGACCTCGGATTTGCTGCCGGCGTGATCCATTCTGGCGATGGTCGCATGCGGGGTGAACTCGTGGTCGGCGGGGTCGAAGCCGAGGTCGACGAGTTCGGCCTCCACGGCCTCGTGTAACCGGACGAGTGCGGTGTCACCGTTCGACCGGATACCCACCCAGATGACGTTGATGTATTCCGGACTCGGGAACGCGCCCAAGCCACCGACGGTGACGTCGAAGGGGTCGACCCCGGCGGTGGCGACGGCACGGTCCAGGGCGGCGGTGATGCTGTCGAGGCGGTCGGGGTCGGTGTGCCCGAGGAACTTCAGGGTGACGTGGAGCTGGGCCGGGTCGGTGAACCGGAGGCCGTCCCCCGGGAACAACGACTGGAGGTCCGCAACCGCCGCCGCGACCGCGGGGAGGTCGACGCTGACGAACAGTCGCATACGTCGGGTCGCGGTGCAACGGCCTTAACTGCGCTGCCGGCGAATGCGGTGCCATGACCGAGGACGGCGACGAGGACGAGCGCGGAGACCGCCACCGGTTCTCCGAGGGACAGGGGTTCGACGACCCCTACGAGGGATTCGATCTCGATCCCCCGGAACTCGCGGTCGACCCGGACAAGGTCGACCCCGTCGACTCTCACGTGCTCGCCGACCTCCTCGATGAACGCCACGTCGCCGACGACGATGTCGATGTCGACGCCCTCGTCGACGTCGGCCTCTCGTATATGGGGATCAACCGGTTCGAACAGGCCGCCGACGCCTTCGAGCGGGCGGCACGGTTCGCTCCCGAGGGGTCGGCCGCCGCCCAGGAGGCATGGGTGAACAAGGGCGTCGCCCACGCGGAGATGGAGGAGTGGGACGCCGCCATCAGCGCCCACCGCGAGGCGTTGTTCGTCGACGAAGACGGGGAGTATGCCGCCGAGGCCGAGACCAATCTCGCCTACGCGCTGTGGATGTTCGGCGAGGACGAGGAGGCGTTCCAGCACGCCGAATCCGCGGTCACGACCGACGAACGGTTGCCCCAGGCGTGGTACAATCTCGGGTTCATCGAGGCCGAACGCGGCCTGCACGAGGACGCCCTCGAGTGCCTGGAGAACGCCGAACAACTGGGGTTCCGGTCGGCCGAGTTGTTCGAGGAGAAAGCCCGGGTCCTCGAGGCCCTCGATCGCGAAAGCGAGGCCCAACGCGCCGCCGAACGCGCCGAAGAGCTGCAGGAACGCCGTGAGGACGAGCTCGTCGGATGATCCGGACGGAACGGGAGACCGACCAGGGATTGCTCGTCACGGTGTGTGATCCCGACGTCCTCGGGGAGACCTTCGAGGACGGGGACGTCTCGCTGACAGTGACCGAGGAGTTCTACGGCGGGGAGCGGGTTGAGGAAGCTGCCGTCCTCGACAGCCTGGCACGCGCCAGTATCGCGAACCTCGTGGGGGATGCCGCCGTCGCCCTCGCCATCGAGGAGGGATACGTCGACGAGGACCGGGTGTTGGACGTCGACGGGACCCGGCACGCCCAGTTCCTCGTGTTGTGACACCCGGGACGAGACACCGAAAGAAAGGTACGTGTCGCCCGTCTATCGGGCGGCGATGGGAGTCACCGAGGAGGACCCACTCGACGTGGCCGCGATCCGCGAGGACTTCCCGATCCTCGAGCGAGAGGTGGGTGACGGCGTCCCCCTGGTGTACCTCGACAACGCAGCGACGTCGCTGACCCCCGAACCGGTCGTCGACGCGTTGACCCGGTACTACCGGGAGTACAACACGAACGTCCACCGTGGCCTCCACCAGTTGAGTCAGGAGGCCAGCGTCGCCTACGAGGACGCCCACGACCGCATGGCCGCGTTCGTCGGCGCCGACGGTCGCGAGGAGATGGTGTTCACCAAGAACACGACCGAGGCACTGAACCTCGTCGCCTACGCATGGGGACTCAACGAGTTGGGGCCGGGCGACAAGGTCGTCCTCACCGAGATGGAACACCACGCAGCCCTCGTGACCTGGCAACAGATCGCCGCCCGCACCGGCGCCACCATCCGGTTCATCCCGTTGACCGACGCGGGCGAGGTCGACCTCGACGCCGCCGCCGACATCATCGGGCCCGACACCGCGTTGCTGAGTACGATCCACGTCTCCAACGTCCTCGGGTCGACGGCCCCGGTCGCGGACCTGGCGTCGTTGGCCCACGAGGAAGACGCCCTCGTGTTCGTCGATGGCGCCCAGGCCGTGCCCCACCAGTCCGTGGACGTCGACGCACTCGACGCAGACTTCTATGCGTTCTCCGGACACAAGATGCTCGGCCCGACCGGTGTGGGTGGGCTGTACGGCCGTGCCGACCTCCTTGAGGCGTTGCCGCCGTTCAACTACGGTGGCGGCATGATCGAGTCCGTGACCTTCGAGGAATCGACGTGGAACGAGCTCCCCTGGAAGTTCGAGGCCGGCACCCCACCGATCGCCGAGGGGATCGCGATGGCGGCGGCCGCGGACTACCTCGACGACGTGGGTCTCGACCGCGTCGAACGCCACGCCGATTCCCTGGCCCGGTACGCCCACGAGCAACTCGCCGCCATGGACGACGTCACCGTGTACGGGCCTCCGCCGGCCGACCGCGTGGGCCTGGTCTCGTTCAATCTCGAGGGCGTCCACGCCCACGACCTGTCCAGCCTCGTCGACGACCGCGGTGTCGCCGTGCGGGCCGGAGATCACTGCACGCAGCCGTTACACGACCGACTCGACGTCCCGGCGACCGCCCGAGCCAGTTTCTACCTGTACAACACCCGCGACGAAGTCGACGCCCTCGTCGATGCCCTCGATTACGTCCGGGACGTCCTCACCTAGGCCGTCAGATCCGGTCGAGCAACCACAACACGATCAACACCAAGATCAACAGGCCGATGAGTCCACGGAACGGCCCCAGCAGCTCCAACCCGGTCTCGACGAGCTGACCCACGATCTCGAGGCCGATCCAGATGATGACGAGGACCAGGATGATCTTCAAGAGGTCCTCGACATCGATGGCGCCACGGATTCCGACCATAACCGCGTATGGTGAACGCGCGGTGAAATGTGTTCGGGCCGACCCGAACCCTTAGGAGGCAGCCTGTAATCCGGTCTCCCATGGCGGGGGTCGACCGCACCGACACTGGTCAAAGTGGCGTGGGGGTCCTCGAACGGTATTATGCCCTGGCTGCGATCGTCGCCGTCGCCGTGGCGTTGAGCACCGTGTTCGTCGGTGTCCTCCAGGTCGTCGAGATGTTCGAGCGGTACGTCCCGAACCTGTTGTGGTTGGCCGGGTGGTTCGCGGTGTTCTTCTACGTGGCGTGGTGGACCGTGTTCTTCTGGGCGTCCGAGGAGGGTGGGGACGACGACGATACCGAGAGCCGGCTCCAGGAGTGGGAGGACGAACTGCTGCCCCGACGTATCATCACGTTACCAACGTACCTCGAGTACAACACCCACCGCGTCGGCGGTGCCGACGAGACCGAACTCGAGGCCGCCATCGAGAGCCTCTCGAGTAAGGCCGAGGGCACCATCTCAACGGTGAGTGCCATCGTGGGGTTCTCCCTGTTGATCTTCTCGTTCACGGTGAACTTCCTGCTGACCAGCC
Organism: Halobacteriaceae archaeon; assembly: GCA_042216925.1. Taxonomy (GTDB): domain Archaea; phylum Halobacteriota; class Halobacteria; order Halobacteriales; family Halobacteriaceae; genus JBDGTJ01. The sequence continues at coordinate 30,405 of JBDGTJ010000012.1, read as the reverse complement.
AGGGCGTGTTGAGCGTCGTCGAGCAGAACGTGTTGATGGTGATCGCGTTCGTCCAGATCGTCGCGATCGTCGCGTTCCTCGTGGGGATGGACTCCCTGGATACGAGTACGAACACCTTCGTCCGGATGGACATCACCGAACGGTACCGCGTCAACCGGGTCTACTACCGGACCGGGATCTACTACTACTATCGTGGCCTGTTCATCCTGGTGTTCTCTGCGTTCCTGTTCACGATGATCGTCAACCCCCTGATAACGGTGGTGGGGACGGCCGTGTTCGCGTGGTTGGGTTACGATTACTGGTTCGGGTACGCGGACGGACGCGCCTGAGGGGCCGACCGGGGCGTTTTTGCCCGGGCAGGGAGTCGGCGGGGATATGGCAGCATCCGGTGGTCGGTCCCTTCGGGAATTCGTCGAGGAGTTGATCCGCTTCGAATCGGTGACCGGCGCCGAAGGGCCCGCCCAATCATGGTTCGAGGACCAGTTACAGGGGTTCGGGTTCGAGACGTACACGTGGGAGGGCGACGCCGAACGGTTGGCCGACCATCCGTCGTTCCCGGACGACCCCACCGCCATCGACGTCGCCGACCGACCGAGTGTCGGCGGTGTCCTCGAGTTCGGGGATCCTGATGCAGGCGAGACCCTGGTGTTGAACGGGCACGTCGACGTCGTCCCCGTCGAGGAACAGTCCTGGACCAGTCCGCCGTTCGAGGCGACGTGGCTCGACGACGGTGCCCGGTTGCGGGCGCGTGGGGCCGCCGACATGAAATCGTCGCTGGCGGCGTGTCTGTTCGCCGCCCTCGACGTCCGGGACCGGGTCGAATCCGGCGCGGTGTCACTGGACGGTCGGGTCGTCGTCGAGTCCGTCGTCGACGAGGAAGCCGGTGGGATCGGTGCGACGATGGCGGCCCTCCAGAACCCCTACCTGTTCGACCGTGACGCCGCGATCGTCGGCGAACCGACCCAACTCCGTCCGTACACGGCCGCGGAGGGAAGTGTCATGAAACGACTGCAGTTGACGGGGCGGTCGGCCCACGCTGCGACCCGGTGGCGGGGCGAGTCGGTCCTCCCGCATTTCATCGCGATCTACGAGGCGTTCATGGACCTCGAGGCCGAGCGCGCCACCTCGGTCACCCATCCGCTGTACGAGCGCTTCGACAATCCGTGGCCGGTCAACGTTGGCACGGTCAACGCGGGGGCGTGGGCGTCCAGTGTCCCAGCGGACCTCGTCGCTGAACTCAGGTTGGGCGTCGCGCCCGGCGAGACCGTCGACGAGGTCGAAGCGGCCTTCGAGGAGCGACTCGCGGCCGTCGTCGCCGACAGCGAGTGGTTGGCCGACCATCCACCGGCCTTCGAGCGGTTCTCCGTGCAGTTCGAACCCGCCGTCGTCGACGAGGACGAACCCGTCGTCGACGCGGTCCAGGCAGCGATGCAGGCCAACGACCAAACGGCCACCGAGCCGTTGGGGGCGACCTACGGTGCAGACAGTCGCCACTACCTCGCCGCCGGCATCCCGACAGTGATGTTCGGCCCCGGCACCATCGAACAGGCACACTTCCCCGACGAGACCATCGAGTGGGCCGACGTCGAGACCGCCCGCCGCGTCCTCGCCGACGCGGTCACCACCTACCTCCGCGATGCCTGACCCGCGACACCGACCCGGTGGTGGGGGTCACCCATGACCGACCTTTCGCTCTCCCCCGGGGCGGACCCGGACGTGGCCGACGACGGCGTGTGGCTGACCTGCATCGAGTGTGGTACCACGACCCCACCGTTCGACGCCGTGCGGTACACGTGCCCGTCGTGTGACGGGTTGCTGGAAGTGCGGTACGACAGCTACGCAGGCTTCGACGATTTCGCGGGCGACGGTGTGTGGCGATATCGGGAGGTGCTCCCGGTTGGAACTGGTGTCACCGTCGGCGAAGGGGAGACGCCACTCGTCGACGTCCCCGAACTCGCCGCCACGGTCGACGTGGCCGACCTCCGCGTGAAACACGAGGGGTTGAACCCGACCGGCAGTTTCAAAGACCGGGGGATGACCGTCGGGGTCGCCGTCGCAGATCGGGTCGGGGTCGACCGGTTGGCCTGTGCCAGCACGGGCAACACCAGCGCCGCACTCGCCTGTTATGGGGCGCGGGCGGACTACCCCACACTCGTGTTGTTACCGGCGGGGAAGGTCGCCGCAGGGAAGGTTGCCCAGGCCGCCTTGCATGGCGCCGAGATACTCGAGGTCGACGGGGACTTCGATGCGTGCCTGGACCTGGTTCGGGACCTGACCGAATCGGGTGAGGCGTACCTGTTGAACTCCCTGAACCCGTTCCGGCTCGAAGGCCAGAAGACGATCGGACTCGAGATCCTCGAACAGGCCCGGGCCGCGACCGGGGCGTGGCCCGACCGAATCGTGTTACCGGTGGGGAATGCGGGGAACACCGCCGCGTTGTACAAGGCCTTCCGGGAGCTCGTCGCCGCCGGGGCGATGACACGCGAGGAGATGCCGGCGCTCACCGGGGTCCAGGCCACTGGGGCCGCCCCGTTCGTGGAGGCCGTGCAGGCCGGCGCCGACCGGGTGACGCCGTGGACGGACGTCGAGACGCGGGCGACAGCGATCCGGATCGGCGATCCGGTGAACGGCCCGAAAGCGTTGCCGGGCATCAGGGCGACGGGTGGCACGGCGGTCGCCATCACAGACGACGAGATCGCGACCGCCCAACGGGACCTGGCTGCGGCCGGGGTCGGCGTCGAACCGGCGAGTGCCACAGGACTGGCCGGGCTCCGCGAGTTGCGAGCCGCGGGCGTCGTCGACAGCGACGAGCGTGTCGTGTGCCTGGCGACCGGACACGCGCTCAAGGACCCGGACGAGGCCGTCGCGGTCGGCACCACACCGACACCGGTCGCGGCCGACGTCGACAGCGTCCTCGCCGCCCTCGAGTGACTCACCGCGTTGTCCCAACGGTGATGGCACTCAGCGCCAGCATCGCGGCCAACCCGAGGAACGCCACCCGATAACTGAGGAGATCGGCGACGCCGCCGACGTAGGTGGTGCCAAACGACCCGAGTCCGATGTACACCGACCGGGTCGCCCCCAGGTCTCCCCCGGCGCTGGCCGCGGGAAACGTGTCCATGAGATACGCCTGCATCACCGGTGGGAACGCCATGAGCCCCGCGGCGAACACCGTCGTCGCCAAGAGGACCGTCCCACTCGAATCAGCGAAAACCACGGTCACCAGTGCCAGCGCACCGATGCCGCTGACCGTCGGGGCCAACACCGCACGGGGGATCCGGTCGCTGAGCGACCCCGCCACCGGTTTCACGACGACACCGACCCCGAACAACAGGGCAAAGGACGCGGTCGCGACCGACGAGGGGAGGTGTTTCCCCTGTTCGAGGTAGGTTGGCAGAAATCCGGTCGCGGCCTGCCAGACGAACGCGTACAGCGCGTACGCGATGAGGAGCCGCCGGACGGCTGGTGTCCCGACGAGTCGGTGGGCGGTCGCCCGCACCGCCAGGTCCGCACGACCCACCGCGTACTCCTCTCGGTGCCAGACGTGGAGCGCGAGAGCGACCAACAACACCGCGATCACGATGGGCAGGTAGACCATCCGCCACACCGCGACGGCGAGGACGACCGCAGCCAACCCCGCAGCGGAGACGCCGCCGAGGTCCCCGGACGCCGTGTGCAATCCGAACGCCTGACCCCGTCGCTCGACGAACAGATCCGACACCAGTGCCCGGGCTGCCGTCGGGTAGAGCCCGGCACCCACCCCGACGATGGCCGCGCCCCCGAGGAACACCAGGTACCCGGGAGCGGTCCCCAGCACCAGGAACCCAACCGACACCAGTCCGAGGCCGGCGACCAGTAACAGTTTCCGCGAGAGCACATCCGACAACCGGCCGCTCGGGTACTGGAGTAACGCGTACAGCCCCCAGATCACCGTGAACGCGAAGCCGGCCTGCGTGTCGGACATCCCGATGTCGGCTTTGACCTCTGGCAGCATCGGCGACAGGACCAATCGGCCGCCCTGGATGGCCAGCCACCCGACAGACACAGCAAGCAGCAACCGGCCCTCGTATCCGGAGAGCAGCGATTCGTCCGCAGATCCGACGTCGCTCACACGCGGAGTCGCCGCTGCGGTCACTTGAGGCCGCCGGAATCGGCAGCCCACTCCCCCGGGTTTGGGCGGAAGATTCTTGAGTGAGACCGCGGTCTACAGACAGTATGTCCGGGGGCGGGTCGGGGGACCATTCAGTGACGGTACTGGTCGTTCACGCAGCCGCCAGCGTCCGCTCCGACCGGGCGGCGGTACTCGACGCCGCCGGCTACTCCACCCTATCGGCGAGTGGTGTCCGATCGGCGATTGAGTGCCTCGAGGACCGCGACGTCGATTGCCTCGTCAGTGGCGACACGCTCGAAGATGGGGACGGCCTGGCGTTACTCGACGCAGTGCGACGGCGAGAACCGGCGATCCCGTTCGTGCTGTGGCCCCGCAACGGCACCGAGACCCTGGCCAGCGACGCCATCTCAGCCGGGGTCACCGAGTACATCCCCGCCGACGAGGGGGCTGACGCCGCCGTCGAGTGCATACGATCGGTCACCCGTCAGGCCATGCCCGTCGATGGCGGTGTGCGCTACGACGCCCTCGTCGACGAGTTGCCCGGCATCGTCTACCGCGCCAAGAACGACCGTGGTTGGCCAATGGAGTATCTCAGCGACGAGACCGTCGAGGTGACCGGGTACGACCCCGAGACCATCGTCGCTGGCGAGCGGTCCTGGGGCGAGGATGTCATCGCGGAGGACCGCGACGATTTCATCTGGGAAGTGGTCCAGGATGCCGTAGCCGACCGGCGACCGTTCGAGATCGCCTACCCCATCGAGACGGCAGCAGGCGATCGCCGTTGGGTCTGGGAACGTGGCCGGGGCGTCTTCGGCCCCGAAGGCCTCGAGGCGTTGGTTGGGTTCATCGCTCCCCACACCGGGGAGGCCACCCAGGAGCGAGAGCGGTTCACCACCCTGTTCGAGACCATCCCCGACCCGGTCGTGATCGCCGAACGGGTCGACGACAAACCCATCGTCCATACGGTCAACGCCGCCTTCGAGGAGACGTTCGGGTACGACATGGAGACCGTGGTCGGGGAGTCGATCGATGCGTTCATCGTCCCCGACGATGCCGACCCGATCGACATCGACGAGCTCGCAGACCCCGACGCCGTCGTCCAACGGACCGTCCGGCGGGAGACCGCCGAGGGCCCCCGTGATTTCCTGTTACGCGCGACGGTGATGGAGACCCAGACGGGGCCACAGGAGGTCGGTGTCTACACCGACATCACCGATCAGAAGGAGATCGAACGGGACCTCGCGGCGCGCAACGAACGGCTCTCCGAGTTTGCGAGCATGTTGTCCCACGACATCCGCACGCCGCTGAACGTCGTCGACGGTCGCCTCGCGTTGGCAGCCGAGGAGTGTGAGGGTGAACACGACCATCTCGCGGAGGCACGGGCCGCCGTCGACCGGATGGATCAACTCGTCGGGGACGTCCTCACCCTCGTCCGGGGAGAGACCGGTGTCGACAATCCGAGCCAGGTCCCCCTCCGGGAGGTCGTCACCCGGGCCTGGGCATCCATCGACGACGGCGTTGGAACGCTGGAGACGACGACCGACCTCGGCACCGTCATCGCGGACTCGAGTCAGTTACTGACACTGTTCGAGAACCTGTTCCGGAACAGCGTCGAACACGGGTCGACACAGGGGAGTGTCACCGTGTGGGTGGGGCGCCTCTCCGATTCGGAGGGGTTCTACGTCGCCGACGACGGTCCCGGCATCCCCGAGGACGAACGGGATACGGTCTTCGAACGGGGGATGACGACGGCCGACGACGGGACGGGATTCGGCCTCGCTATCGTCGACCGCATCGCCACCTCCCACGGGTGGACGGTCTCGATCACCGAGTCCCGGGCTGGTGGCGCGCGGTTCGAACTCGAGACAGGTTAGTCGGTCGGAGTGGCCGCTTCCCGATAGCTGCGGAACACGGAAGCGGCCCACGTGATCGCGGCGTCGCTGTCGTTGATAATGATGCCCTCGAGGGTCTGGTCCGCATCGTAGATGGCCAGACAGACCTGGCGGTCACCGTCGCGTTCGATGATCAACAGCCCGAACGGTAAGGTGTCGACGACCCACTGGTGGAAGCGGTCTGTCGCTGCCAGGACCTCGAGATCCATCGGGCCCGAGTCGTGGAGGTACCGGTAGAGATCCTGTTCGAAGACGACCTCGATGGTCATCTCGTGGTTGAGGACGCCGTCGGCGATGATGTCTCCCGTCGATGGTGTGGTCAACGCCGTCGAGAGGCTGCGGACGTGGTCGGCGTTCTCGAGGAGGTCGGGGATCCGGGAACCGGGGACGTGGGGGGCTGGTTCGGTGGCGACGACGACTTCGGCGCCGCGCAGCACGTCGAGGTCAAGTGGGGCGTCGGGCGGGAGGACCGCAAGGAGGTCGGCCGCCTCCTCGACGGTGACCAGTTCCTCCCGGAGTTCCGCGTACTCGGTGTGGGCGAGGCGGCCGGGGAGTGAGGCGCGGTAGGTCCCGTCGTGGAACTCGAGGAGGCCCATGCCCTCGAGTTCGCGGACGGACCGGTCCACCGTCGACCGCGAGATCTCGAGTTCGTCGACGAGTTCCGGTCGGGTCATCGTCTCGTCGAGGAGACACTCGAGGACCTCGATGCGTCTGGCGAGGAGTGAGACGAGTTCGTCGGCCGCTCGTTCGTGTTCGGTCTGTGGCATATGCTGCCAATCCGTTGACAACCACTGTCACTACCACAGGATTTAATATAAGTCTTCAGGTTCCGGGAAGTTTTCGACGCGGGAGGGAACGAGGGGTCCGTGCCCCCCTCGATATGCACCATCCCGTCCCGAGTCCCCCGGGTGGGTCCAACCTTCCGGTCGTGTCCGGAACGACGGGCGAAGCACTGAACCGGTCGGCGAGGCGATGACCAGCGATGCCCGACCACGACGTAGCGGTCGTCGGCGGCGGGGCGATCGGTTGTTCGACCGCCTGGCACCTCGCGGACGCGACCGAGCTGGACGTCTGTCTCATCGAGAAAGAGGAGGCCGTCGCCACCCATCAGAGCGGCCGGAACTCCGGCGTGCTCCACCCGGGATTCAACTACGAACCCGGGTCGGTGAAAGCCGAGTTCAGTACGGCTGGAACGCGTCGGGCCAAGCGGTACTGTCGGGAGCGGGGCGTTCCCCTCGAGGAGGTGGGTGTCGTCGTCGTGGCGACGACGAACGCAGAGCGAGACCGGTTGGAGACCCTCGAGGACCAAGCGGCGGCCAATGGTGTCCCCGCAGAGATCGTAGGCAAGGACCGATTGGCCACGTTGGAACCCCATGCTGTCGGGGAAGCAGCCCTCCACTGTCCGGCGGCGGCATCGATCGACGCGCGCCAGTACGTCTACGCCCTCGCCCGTGATGCTCGGGACGCGGGGGTCACGTTCTATCTCGGTGCGGAACTCACAGCCGTCACCGACACCGACACGGAGTTCTCACTCACGACCTCGAAAGGACAGATATCAGCGAGGTACCTGATCAACGCAGCCGGCCTCGGGGCCGACCGCATCGCTCACCGCCTCGGTATCGGGTCGGCCTACCGGATCGTCCCGTTCCGGGGTGAGTACCGGGAACTGGTCCCCGACCGACGGCCGCTGTGCCAATCGATGATCTACCCAACGCCTGACCCGGATCTCCCGTTCCTCGGGGTGCATTTCACCCGCCGGGTCGACGATCGCGTCATCGTCGGCCCGAACGCCGTCCTCGCCGGGGGGCGAGAGGCCTACGGGCGATGGGAGATCGACCTCTCTGATCTCGCGGCCACGCTGGGGTACACCGGGTTCTGGCGGTTGTTCGCCGATCCACAGATGCTCCGCGTGGCCATCGCGGAACTCCACAAGACCTACCGACACGAGCGGTTCGTGGCTGCCGCCCGGTCACTCGTCCCGGACCTCGACAGTGCGGACCTCGTCGACAGCTACGCGGGGATCCGCGCCCAGGTCGTCCGACGGGACGGCGTCCTCGTCGACGACCCGATCGTCGAACACGGACCCAGGTCCACCCACGTGTTGAACGCGGTCTCGCCGGGCTTGACGGCCTCCCTCCCGTTCGGGGAGTCCATCGCCGAGACGGTCACCGATCGATTCAAACCGCCGTAGGGCGGCACCACCCCGTGGGTACAGATGGGGTGTCGACCGGGGAGGAAGGCTTAAGACCGACGCCGGTTGAGGTTTGGGTATGGCTCGCACACTTCCCTCGTTGCTCGCGTTCATCCGTGCGGACGAGGAGGGCGAGGCCGACGACGGGTGTGTCGATGAGGGGCCCGCTCCCGAAGTCGATCCGCCTGATTACTGACGCGTTTCTCGACGGTACCGCGATCGGTTTCCTGGGGAGTCAGAGGTCTGATTCGCGGAATCGCCAGTATCCCAGTGCAGCGGGAATCACCGCCCACGCCACCATAATGGCCAGGCCGGCGTATCCGGTGAGGTAGACGGGCAATCCCTCGGGGAAGGCCGCCGCCACGCTCAGTGTCCCCTCACCGGCGAAGTCCTGGACCAGTGTCGAGTACGCCGAGGTGGGGCTCAGCATCCCGACGAAGTAATACCAGCTCGGCGCGTCGTAGACGCCGGGTGCCCCCCGGAGGAACGGCGGGAAGAACGACCCGTTCGTGAGGTAGTACAGAGCGTTCGGGACGAAGTCCCAGACGATCTCGAACACCACGAAAAACGACACCGCATACACGGTCGCCCGCGAGGTGCTGTTCGTCAGCCCCGAGAGACCGACCGCGATGCTGACGTAGACACCGCCGAGCAGCAGCGTCCCGACCGTGAACACCCCCAGGGTCGCGAGCGCGAGTTCATCGTAGAGCCCGACGATGATCAGGACCGCCGCAAAGATTCCGACGAGGATCGCAAGCCAGAGCACGCCGGTCCGGCCGACCACCTTCCCCACGACGGCATCGAGTCGGGTGTGTGGCAAGGACAGGAGGAACTTCCCGCTACCGCTCTCGACCTCACCCGCGAGTGACTTGTACCCGATGACGAGGGCGGTCAACGGAATCAACAGCGCCACCGGGCCCAGCAGGAAGAACACCAGGTCCGCGGCCTCCAAGATCGCCTGTTCCTGTTGGCCCGACCCCGGGGGTGCGCCCGCGTCCTGGATCAACGTGTACAGGTAGGCGAACCCCGCCATGAACAGGACGTACACGACGGTCAGTGCCCACAGCGTCCGGGATCGGACCGCATCCCGGAAGTCCTTGCGGGCGATGATGGTCCAGCTCATTGGCGGTCTCCCTCCGTGTAGGTGGCAAACAGTTCCTCCAGGCTCGTCTCCTCCGTCGAGAAGTCCTCGACGGTGGCCCCGGCGGACTCGATGGCGTCTAACACCTCGGTCTTGGCGCCGTCGGTCGTCGTGACGGTGATCGTCGACGCGGATGTCGTGACGTCGGTGACCCCCGGCAGATCGTCGAGGGCTGTGAGGATGTCGTCAGTGACCGTATCGACGGTCACCCGGAGTTTCGTGCCGGTGCCGGCCGCGTCACGGAGGCCTTCGATGCTGTCTTCGGCGACGAGCTCGCCCTCGCGGAGGATGCCGACGCGGTCACAGACGGCTTCGACCTGTTCGAGGATGTGACTCGAGAAGAACACCGTTGCGCCCCGCTCGTTCTCCTCGCGGATGACCGACCGCATCTCTCGGGCGCCGTTCGGGTCGAGGCCGGTGGATGGTTCATCGAGGATGAGGAGTTCGGGTTCGCCGACGAGTGCCATGCCCAGCGCCAACCGTTGTTTCATCCCTTTCGAGTATCCGCCGGCCTTGCGATCGGCGGCGTCTGCGATGTTCACGCGGTCGAGGATGGCGGCCGCATCGTCGGTGACGCCTTTCGACTGGATGGCGAACTCGATGTGTTGGCGTCCGGTGAGTCGGTCGTAGACGTGGAACCCTTCGGGGAGGACGCCCGTGCGTTGTCGTATCTCCAGGGAGTCCTGTCGTACATCTCGACCGAGCACCGTCGCCGACCCGTTGGTCGGTCGGACGAAATCGAGGAGGATGTCGATCGTCGTCGACTTCCCGGCGCCGTTCGGGCCGAGAAATCCGTAGATCTCCCCGCTCTCGACGGTGAGATCAAGGTCCTTGAGGGCTGTCACGTCGCCGTATTCTTTGGTCACGCCGTCGACGTCGACGGCTGGTGGGGACCCTTCGTCAGCGGACATTACACTTTCGCGACACGGCCAGATGGCATAAAAACTGTGAGTCGGGCCTGCGCGTGTCAGAGGTCGACGGCGGTGAATCGGATGATTCCGATGACCGCGAACAATGCCGGCCACGCCGCCAGGAGGGCGGGCCCGATCAGGGAGGGATCGCTGCCGAGGCTCCCCAGGTCGGTGCCGGCGAACAGGACCGCGGTCTTTGCGTAGGCACGGATCGGATCCCATCCGCCGAGTACGTGAAGCCACGGTGGCATCGACCCGCCGACGATCGTCGACCACCCGGCAGCGAGGAGAGCCGGCCACCCCAGGGACGCGGTCACGACCGTACCGCCAGCGATGAGGGAGCGGGTCGTCGACCGTGTCATTGCAGAGAGCGCAACGGCGATCACGGCGAAGGCCGCCCCCACTGCCACTGTCGCAACGGCAAACCCCAGGAACGGTCGGATGGCAATGGTGCCGCCGAACAGGAGAGTCGTGGCTGCTGCGACGACCAGCGCGATGCCGACCGTGGCCACGAGGACGGTCACGCGACCGAGTGCATATCCGATGAGTACGTCACGTCGCGTGTGGGGTAACGCCAGCGTCGTGCGGATGCGGCCGGTCGCCCGTTCGAAGGCGATCGATTCGTGGGCGACGAGCACCGCGGCGAACGGTACGACTGCGGTCATCACGACGGAGAGATCGGTGGTTAGCCCGGCGGTGCCACCGGTCGTACTGTGCAGATACCCGGTCGCCCCGGTCACCAACGCGAGGAACAGCGTGTTCCACTGGAAGGTCCCATCCCGGACCGCGTCCCGCGTGTCTTTCCGGGCGATCACGGACCAGCTCATAGCCGGCGCCTCCCGACGGTCGTGGACACACGCCAGGGTGGAACCCCGATCGGGATAAACGGTCTGACCATCCCCGGGATGCCCTCGCAGTGGGAAGGCAACGCGTTCAAGCCGCCGGCGGCCCTGGGTCCAAGCGATGGATGCGGCGGCTGTCCGGTCGGCGGCAGCTGATCTGCCACGGGACCCCGGGGTCTACCAGTTCATCGACGGTGACGAGGTCCTCTACATCGGGAAGGCCCTCGAGCTCCGGGACCGGATCAGATCGTATGCCGACCCGCGGTCCGAGCGGATCGCCCGGATGCGATCGCATGCCACCGACGTCGAGGTATCGGTCACCGATACCGAGACCCAGGCGTTGTTACTCGAGGCAAATCTGATCAAGCGCCATCAACCCCGGTACAACGTCCGGTTGAAAGACGATAAGTCCTATCCGCTGGTCCAGTTGACCGACCACGAGTTTCCCCGGATCGTCGTCACGCGCGATCCGGCGGACGGTGGCCAGGTGTTCGGGCCCTACACCGACGTCGGTCGGGTCGAGACCGTCGTGAAGGCCATCCGGGAGGTGTTCGGTGTCCGTGGGTGTTCGGACCACAAGTTCCGGGGTCGGGACCGGCCGTGTCTCGATTACGAGATGGGGTTGTGTTCGGCGCCGTGTACCGGTGAGATTGGTGCGGACGCGTATATCGAGGACGTGGCGGCCGTCGAACGGTTCTTCACCGGTGATGCCGGGGTGTTGCTCGACCCGTTGGAGACGGCGATGGACGAGGCCGCGTCGGCCCAGGCGTTCGAGCGGGCGGCGAATCTGCGGGACCGGGTCAGGGCGGTCGAACAGTTCCATGGTGGCCGTGCGGCGGTGGTCGCCGATGAGTCCGGGACCGAGGCCGTCGATGTCCTCGGTGTTGCCATCGATGGAGAGGACGCGACGGTTGCTCGGCTCCACAGCGATGGCGGACAACTGGTCGATCGGAGTCGCCACGCCGTCTCGATTCCGGCCGAGGAGCAGTCGGTTGCGGCCGTGCTGTCGGCGTTCCTCACCCAGTACTACGCCGAGCGGTCGTTGCCGGACGCGGTCGTCCTCCAGGAACCGATCGGTGACCCGGAGGTCGAACAGTGGCTCGAAGACGAAGGCGTGGCAGTCCGGGTTCCTGGAGCGGGACGGGAGGCTCGTCTCGTCGATCTGGCGTTGAAGAACGCGTCGCGTCGGCCGGCGAAACGTGATGAACTGGGGGCGTTGGCGAGTGCCCTCGGCATCGACCGTCCGGAGCGTATCGAGGCACTGGACGTCAGTCACGCCCAGGGCACAGCTGTCGTCGGGAGTGATGTCACACTCGTCGATGGCGCGCCCGAGACCGACGACTACCGGCGGAAAAAACTGACAGAGGGCAACGACGATGTCGCACGCATGCGAGCGCTCGTACAGTGGCGGGCCAAGCGGGCACTCGAGGGGCGAGACGATCGCCCCGATCCGGACCTGTTGGTTATCGACGGTGGCCGGCCCCAGCTGGGAGCGGCTCGGGAGGTCCTCGACGCGGAGGGGTGGTCGGTCCCTGTCCTCGCGTTGGCAAAAGACGAGGAGGTCGTCTACACGCCTGATTCGCGGTTCGACTGGCCACAGGATGCCCCACAACTCCACGTGTTGCAACGCGCCCGTGACGAGGCCCACCGGTTCGCCGTCCAGTACCATCAAACGGTCCGGGATGATGTCTCGACCGCTCTCGACTCCGTCTCCGGTGTCGGGCCGGCATTGCGGCGGCGACTGCTCCGTCGGTTTGGCAGTGTCGAGGGGGTTCGGAACGTCTCGGAAACGGAGTTGATGTCGGTCGAGGGAATCGGGGAACGACGAGCCGAAACGTTGGCTCGCCGCCTCTGAGGCGGTCCCCTACGAGTCGGTGGGGTCCTCGAAGCGGGACTGGACGAACGGTTGGACGTCGTCGATCTCGCCTAATCGACTGTCGGCGGTGAGGACGGTCCGGGTCTCCTCGACGGGGACGGAGAGACTGATTTCCTTGGTGCGGCCGTACCGCCCCTTCGAGACGACGACGGCATTGACGATGCCGAGCATGTCGAGTTCACTGATGAGGTCGGTGACCCGACGTTGGGTTAGGACGTCGGCGTCGATCTCCTCGCATAACCGCTTGTAGATGTTGTACACCTCGCCCGTGTTGATGGAGTGGACGCCGTGTTGTTCGAGCAGGATGATGGCGTAGAGGACGAGTTTCGACTGGGTGGGTAGGGTCCGCACTACTTCGACGACCCGATCGAGTTCGATCTTGTCTTGGGCCATCCGAACGTGTTCTTCTGTGACGCCGTCGGTCTGATCCCGTTCGGCGATTTCCCCGGCGGTCCGTAACAGGTCCAGGGCCCGACGGGCGTCCCCGTGTTCCTGGGCGGCGAAGGCAGCACACAACGGGATGACATCCCCGGAGAGTGCGTCGGGCTTGAACGCGGTGTCAGCCCGGTGTTCGAGGATGTCCCGCAGCTGGTTGGCGTCGTATGGTGGGAAGACGATCTCCTCTTCGCCGAGACTGGATTTCACCCGCGGGTCGAGGAAGTCGGTGAACTTGAGATCGTTCGAAATCCCGATGATTGACACGCGGGAGTTCTCGAGTTCGGAGTTCATCCGCGAGAGGTTGTACAGCGTGTCGTCCCCGGATTTTTCGACGAGTTTGTCGATCTCGTCGAGCATGATCACTGCGACCCGTTCCTGGTAATCGACGGCCTCGAAAAACGCCTCGTAGACCCGGTCAGTTGGCCATCCGGTCATCGGTACCTCCTCCATTTCCTCGAGGTCGGTCTCGAGGTCCTGGATGCGTGCGTTGGCCTCGGCTGGGGTCTCGTAGGGCGTTTCCTCGAGATCCGGGTCGGGGTCTGCGAGTCGCCCTTCGAGGTCCTCGATCTCCTCGGTCGCCCAGGTGCGGTCCTGCTCGATGAAGGTGTTCGCGAGTTGGGCCAGGACGCGGTACTGGGTGTCGGTCACCTCACAGTTGATGTACTCGACTTCGCAGGGTACCTCGTACTTCTGGCTGGTGCGTTCGAGTTCCTGACTGACGTACTTCGCGCTCGCTGTCTTGCCGGTGCCCGTCTTCCCGTAGATGAGGATGTTCGATGGGGTCTCGCCGCGGAGGGCCGCGACGAGGATCGTCGCCATGCGGTTGATCTGATCGGACCGGTGTGGGAGATCTTGTGGGGTGTAGGAGGGGCGGAGGACCTCCTTGTTTTCGAAGATGGGGTCGCCGCTGAGGAGGTCGTCGAATAACCCGTCGTCGCTGTCTTCCTCGAGGACGTCCTCGAGGTCCACCTCGAACCCACGGTCTGCTGCCCCCGCAGCCCCCGTCGAACTGATATCATCCTCTGACATAGCGTGGCGCTCCAACGACCCGGACCCACCCCCTCGTTTCACCTGGAGTTTCCACCCCGCAGTCCAGAAAACGGTTGGAACGAGCCGTCTACGGCCGTTCTCCGCAGTCTGGATCGTGTCGAGGGTCGTTCGGGATGCAGTAGAAAGCCTGGTTTCGTGCATCCCATAAAGCTATCGGAATCACGAACGAGATCGTCGGTAGACCCACACCCCCACACCCCTTCATTTCAGGTGGAGACCGACACGGCCACCCCCACGAACAGCTATTCTTGAATGACAATGTTTATTGTCTCGGGGTAGAAACTCGCTCCGCAGTAAAGCGAAAACGCGTTTTTCTCCCGGGTCCCGCGGTTCTAGTGTTGGTGAGTAGATGCATCTCTGCGTATCGAGTTGCCACCGGATCCCCTCCACTTGAAACGGAGGGGTTGGGGTGGGTTGTTGGGATGGCTCGGTGGTCTGTCTCACTGGTCTCAAACTCGGGTCTATTGGGAAACCCAAGGGGACGATCTCGCGCACCAACGCGTCATTCGGCACGTACCAACTGGTGGTTTTCACGGAGCTGATGTCTGACGCACGTCACACAACCGCATGACAGCGGCGGGTTCATCGGGCGAACGGTTAAGGTTCCGGAGGACGCCCAGACACGGTACGCCCGAAGCGTCGCCAGCCACAACACACCTGGCAAAGCTACCGGGGGAAAAGAGAATGGGTCTGCTCACAGGTCTCCGGGACAGTATCACCCGGGTCACGGACAAACTGTTCGCCAACGGGGACGCCGAACCCAAACGTATCGGCATCTACGGCCCGCCGAACGCGGGGAAAACCACCCTCGCGAACCGGATCGCTCGGGACTGGACTGGGGATGCGGTCGGCCCCGAGAGCCACATTCCCCACGAGACCCGGCGAGCCCGGCGGAAGGAGAACGTCGAAATCGAACGCAACGGAACCAGCGTACACATCGATATCGTCGACACGCCCGGCGTGGCCACGAAGGTCGATTACGAGGACTTCCTGGAACACGACATGGAAGAGGACGAAGCCATTCGTCGGTCCCGGGAAGCCACCGAAGGCGTCGCCGAGGCGATGCACTGGTTGCGCGAGGATGTCGATGGCGTCATCTACGTCCTTGACTCGACGGAAGATCCGTTTACGCAGGTGAACACGATGCTCATCGGCATCATCGAGAGTCGCGATCTTCCCGTCCTCATCCTCGCGAACAAGATCGACCTCCCCGAATCGAATAAGAAACGGATCGAGGACGCCTTCCCACAGCACGAGACGACCGAGCTGTCCGCCCTGGAGGGGGATAACATGGACGAAGTCTACGATCAGATCGCGGAGTACTTCGGGTGAAACGATGCCGGAGATAGAACACGCCGACGGCGTCCAAATCGACCTCATCAGCGGGGAGCGGATGGAGGAGAAGACCTCCATGGAGAAGATCCGGATGATCCTGGACGGAGTCCACGAGGGGAAGATCGTCATCCTCGAAGAAGGGTTGACGCCCGACGAGGAATCCCGGTTGATCGAGGTGACGATGACCGAGATCAATCCAGACGATTTCTCCGGGATCGAGATCGAGAGCTTCCCGCAATCACAGACATCGAACGGGAGTCTGCTCGATCGGATCATGGGTCGGGAGCAGACGTCGAAACTCACCGTAATCGGGCCCGCCAATCAGATCGAGTCGTTGCACAAGGACGAAACCCTGATCAGCGCTCTCGTGTCCCGGCGATAATGCCCCATCAGTGCACCGAGTGTGGTCACAGTTTCCCCGATGGCTCGACCGATATGCTGTCGGGGTGTCCCGACTGTGGCGGGAATAAGTTCCAGTACTTCCCCGGTGAGGTCCCCGATGAACCTCCAGAGGAGGAGCCACCTGAACCAACAGACCCCGGTGTCTCCGGGACGGTCGGGAAGGCCACCCGCACCGTCAAAGATCTCGTCGGGACCGGCTCCGAGTCCCCACCCGGTCCAGAGGCGACGGCTACAGAAAACGCCGAACCAACGCCCGGTCGGGACCCACCGGAGCCGTCACCGGGCGTCGACGAGGAATCCACAGTGCCCACCGTCGAGGACGACGCCCAACGCGCCGCTCGGTCCGAGGTGGTCGACACGGCTGACCTCCCCGAACCAGACAACGGCGAGGTGGTTGACCGGCCCAGCGGCCGACAACCGGACCTCGCGGAACTCCGGGAGGAGTTAAACGATCAGTTCGAGTCCATCCGCATCGTCGAACCCGGGCAGTACGAACTCAACCTCATGGAACTGTACGACCGGGAGGAGTACATCATCGCCCTCCAAGAGAACGGTCGGTACGTCATCGAGGTCCCGGACGCCTGGCACGACGAGGCCTGACCCGCGGCAACGTCGACCGGCGACCGAACGGCCTTTGCCGTGGGGGTCAGACCCCCGGATGATGTTTGAGGCCGCCCGCGAGCGGATCAACACCCTCCTGTTCACATTCCCCGCAGCCCTCGCGAGGCTGGGCCTCCTCGACCGGGAGAAAGGCGAGGAGGCCTTCGACCTGGCGGTCCCGGCGATGGTCACGGGCGGCCTCCGCACCATCCTCCGCACCGCCGACTTCTTCATGGTGTCCCTGGCCCTGGGGTCCTCGGCCGTCGCGGCCCTCGAGTTCGGGTTCCAGTACTATTTCATCCCGTTCGGCCTGGCGTTGGCGTTGACCAGCGGCACGATCAGTGTCGTCTCCCGATTCAAAGGCGAAGGCGCCCACGATCGGGCGGACTTCGCCGTCAAACAGTCACTGTATCTCTCGATCGCCCTGTCCATCCCGATCACGGCGTTCACCTGGCTGTACGCCGACCCGTTGATCGAGTTACTCACGGACAACCCCACGACCGTCCGCCAGGGCGCTACCTATCTCCGCATCGTCATGCTCTCGGTCGTCTTCCGGTTCTGGAGCATGACCGCCGCCAGGGCCCTGGCCGGGGCCGGTGACACGCGGACGCCGATGTACGTCCGCCTCGTGACCTTGCCGACGAACATCATCTTAAACGCCGTCCTCATCTTCGGTGTCGGCCCCATCCCGTCACTCGGGATCGCCGGCGCCGCGTGGGGGACCGCCATCGCCAATACACTCGCCGGCACGGTCTTCTTCTGGTTGTTCGTTACCGGCCGCCGCGACGTACAGTTACACCTCGGTGGTCGCCAGTGGGACCGGGAGATCGTCGGGGAGATCGTCCGCGTCGGGACGCCACTGGCCGGCACGCGACTCACCCGGACGGCTGGCCGGTTCCCGTTCCTGTTTGTCCTCTCGGCACTTGGGACCGAGGTCGTCGCTGCCTACGCGATCGCCCGCCGGGTGATGTTGCTTGCGTTGATGCCCGCGTGGGGGTACTCCACGGCCTCCTCGACGCTGGTCGGGCAGAGCATCGGCGCCGGTCGGGACGAGGAGGCCACCGATTACGGCTGGCAGACTCTGCGGATCGCGTTGGTCACCCAACTCCTGATCGGCGGGGCGATCTTCGTCGCCGCCACCCCGATCGCCAGGGCCTTCGGGACCGACACCGTGGGACTGACGGTCGCGTTCATCCGGTTGTTTGGCATCGGCGTCGCCGCGTTCAGTGTCAGTCGTACCATGCGGGGCGGTCTCCGCGGGGCAGGGGACACCTCGTGGCCGTTCTACGGTGGCATCATCGGCACGTATCTGATCCGGTTGCCGCTCGCGTTCCTGGCGTTACCGGTCGGGTTCGCCATCGTGGTCGGCCCCTACTCCGTCTCGCCGGGAGTCGGATGGGGACTGTACGCCATCTACGCCGCTATCCTCGGTGATATGTACGCGCGTGCGATCATCAATCTCGTCCGGTTCGCTTCCGGGAAGTGGCAACAGATCGCCCGGGAATCGGCTGCTGGCACCGGGTCAACCGGGGACTGACCGCTGGACCGCCCTGATTTATGGGTGGGCCCCGCCTGTATCCGGTATGAGCGAAGCCACGAAGGTGCTCCTCGGGGTCGTCGCCGCGACCGCCATCCTCGGTGGAGTCGTGATCGCGAACATCGCGCTCGCGGCCTGATCCCCTCAGAACTCCGCGGTCACGCTGCCATCAGCCGCGAGTTCCACCACGCCGTCAACCTCCGCCGCGAACCGTTCGACCGTTCCCGGGTCGTGGACTTCTTGGTCGATGTGGAAGATTCCGATCGCGTCGTACTCCGCGAGGAGCGCCGCCAGCCGGGACAACGCAGTGACGGCGCGGTCCTCGTCTGCGTAGTAGGCCAACTCCGTGATGGAATCGAAGCTGATTCGCCGTTTCCCCGAGGTGGTCTGGAGGAACCGTTCGACCTGGGCGAGGATGCCATCGACGTCGTCGGGCGCCGAGACGTAATGGATGTTGTCAGCACTTCGACGGGAGTACCCTCGTTCGACGCTCAACGCATCCAAGATTACCGCCTTCGATTCATCGACGTCGTAGTGTTCGAGTTTCTGACGCACCTCACGCGCCGTTGTCCTCGTCGAGACGACGAGGAATCGATCCGTATCGTCTTTCAGGAACTCCGTGTCGATCCGATCGGTCGCTCCGGTACTCAGATGCAACAACAAGATCGCAGTCCCGCCGGGGACCGACGCCGGTGCGCCAGCGATCGAGAGCGAGTAGTCCATGTCCCCTCGGAGCGTTCCGGCCGTCTTGAAGGTGTGCCTCCCCGCGTTAGTCACCGAGGTAGTCCGCGACCGCGTCCTCGGACAACCTAGTGAACCGCCCGTCCTCGACGCCGACGGTCGCGACGCCGACGGTATCGGGGGACAGTGCCGTGTCGGGGCCGGTTTCGCGCAACGCGTCGAGCGCCAGGGCCACCCCGTCATCCAGGGAGAGGTCCTCCTCGTAGCGGTCCTCGATGAACTCCTGGGCGGCGGATGCTCCCTCGCCCACCGCCCGCCCTCTCCAGGCGGTCGGGTTCCCGCTGGGGTCGGCCTCGAACAGTGCGGGGGTCCCGTCGTCGACCCCTGCCACGAGCAAGGAGACGCCGAACGGTCGTGTTCCACCGGTCTGGGTGAACTGCTGGATCTCGTCGGTGAGCGCCTTCGTCAACTCCTCGACGGTGATCGGTTCCTCGAACCGCAAGCGACTGAGTTGGGCGCGTTGTCGTGCGTACTCCACGAGTTTCCGCCCGTCGGCGACGTGACCGGTCGTCGCGATGCCGACGTGGTCGTCGATCTTGTGTAACTTCTCGATACTCTCCCCGACGAGCAGGTCAGACCGCACCCGACGGCTAACCGCCAACACGACGCCCTCCGCGGTCCGAACACCGACGCTGGGCGCCCCCTGGGAGACCGCCTCGTGGGCGTACTCCACCTGGTAGATCCGCCCGTCGGGCGAGTACATCGCGCTCCCGCGGTCGTAGGCCTGCTGCTGGTCCTGACGCCGCATACCATCGCGTTACTGTAGCGAGCGGTTAAGGGTGCCGCACTCGGGTCAGAACACGCTATCAGCCGTCGCCGCCCCGACCACCGAGAAGATCGCCCCGACACTGACCGCCTTCGCCGTGAAGATCGCTTCCTCCACCTGGGTGTCGATGCCGCCGACGACCGCTGCGAAGGTGCTGGGCGCCGTCAACGACAGGGCCAACAACAGGACCGAACCATAGGACACCGCCATCAACGAGAGGAACCGAACGGGCACCCCACCGAGTTCGACCTCCCGGTCCGGGTCGCGGTCGTCGTCGGCCTTGTACAGGGCGCCGTACCCGATCGCGACCACGAAGCCGACCGTGACCGCGGCGTGGGCTACGGTCATGTTTGCGGCCAGGACCCACACCTCCTCGGTGACGACGAACGGTCCCGCTAACAGGACCGCGCCCACCACCTGCTGGGCGGAGTCGGCGAGGGCGTACCGTCGCCCTCGTCGGCCTTCGACCATATTCCAGGCCTGACGCCGGGGGTACATAGCTTCCACGCCGGTGGGGTTATGCCGGTTCGCTGGCATCGGACGGTGTGACCACGTTACTCGTCGCCTTCGACGGTCGGGACGACCTGAGCACCGACGATCTCCGCCGGTACTACCGGGAGGAACACGCGCCCCTCGTCGCCGATCTCCCCGAACTCGAGGCCTACGAGGTGACCTTCCCGAAGGACCCGGATCGCGCTCCATGGGACGGCATCGCCAGATTACAGTTTCCCGATCGGGCGGCGTTCCGGACGGCCATGGCCTCCGATGCGGCCGCGGCGATGGAGGCAGACGCCGAGCACTTCGTGGCCGAGGGCTCCTTGCATCAACTCGTCGGCGAGACCGAATCACTGCTCGAGTAGTCCCGGCCGGCGGGCAACACGTGGATCGAGGCCGGGTCGATGCCGACGGTCACCTCCCCGGATGCCGGCGTCGCCGTCTTCACGAGGAGGTCCCGTCCCGCCCAGGTACAGTGGAGGCGGTAGGCGTCCCCCAGAAACTCCACGTGGTCGACCTCGGCCGCCAACGTTGAGGCCCCACGCTCGAGGGAGAGGGCCTCGGGTCGGAGACACGCCGTCACCCGGTCGCCCACCGCGACATCGACGGATGGGGGCAACGTGATCTGGGTGTCCTCGACCGTCATGATCGGCGGGTCCACCGCGGTGATCTCACCATCGAGGAGGTTGTTGTCCCCGACGAATCCGGCGACGAACCGACTTGCGGGTTCTCGGTAGACCGTCTCCGGGTCGGCGACCTGCTCGACCCGACCGTCGTTGACCACGGCCACCCGATCGCTAATCGCGAGGGCCTCGGCCTGGTCGTGGGTGACATACACCGTGGTGATGTCCAGGGCCGACTGGATCTCGGTGATCTGCACCCGCAACCGTTGGCGCAATCGAGCGTCCAGGGCACTCATCGGTTCGTCCAACAACAGGACCGAGGGGCCGGGCGCCAACGCCCGGGCGAGGGCGACACGTTGGCGTTGGCCACCCGACAACGCGTCGGGGTCACGGTCGCCCATCCCCGTGAGATCGACGAGATCGAGTAACGACGACACCCGTTCGTCGATGGAGCCATCTCCCGGCGGGTCTCGGAACCGTAACCCGTAGGCGACGTTCTCCCACACCGTCATCGTCGGGAACAGCGCGTAGTTCTGGAAGACGATACCGACATCCCGTCGTTCGGGCGGGACACCGGCGACGTCCTCGCCGCCAAACCGGATGGTGCCAGCGGTCGGGGACTCGAACCCGGCGAGTAACCGAAGGGTCGTCGTCTTCCCACACCCCGATGGGCCGACGAGGGTGAAGAACTCGCCGTCGTCGATCGCCAGGGACACGTCCGCCAGGGCGTCCGTTCCCCCGTAGGCTTTACTCACCCCATCCAGGGTCACCTCAACCACGGTCGAACACCCCGCCGAAGCGGTCGATGACGAGGAAACTGATCGCGGTCACACCCAACAGGATCGTCCCCATCGCCGTCGCGGGCCCGAGTTGCCGGCCGGTGTACCGTTCGATCGCCACCGGCATCGTGTAGTAATCCCCGCCGGTGGCCAGGACAACGGTCGCGTCGAACTCGCCCATGCTGATCGCGAACGCGAACGCCGCACCCGCGACGACGCCGGAGACGACGAGTGGCAACTCCACGTCGAGTAACGCTCGCACGCGGGAGGCGCCCAACGAGCGCGCGGATTCGACGACCTGCGGGTCGATCCGGGCGAGCATCGGTGAGACGTTCCGGGTGACGAACGGGTAGGCTGCCACCGCGTGGGCGGCCACGATCGCGACCGCCCCCGTGACCTGGAGCCGGTGTCCGGCGACGGTGATGCCAAACACCAACCCGCGCAACAGGCCGAGGCCGACGACGATGCCGCTGACGGCAAACGGCGCCATCGCCACGGCCTCCAGGAGGCGCCGGCCACGACCACCGCGGGTCGATAGTACCGCGACGGCCACGCCCATGGGTACCGCCAACGCCAATGCTCCGATTGCGAACAAGACTGAGTTGAGGACGGCGGTGAACGGTTTTACCTGGAAGGCAAACGCCTCTGCCTGGCGGTGGACGAGGAACGCGTAGTGGGCCAGCGTCGGGCCGGTGGCGTTCGTGAGGCTGGCGATGATCATACTCCCCATCGGCACGACGAACACGACCGCGGCGACGACGGCGTACCCGACGATCCCGGCCCGCACCAGTGGTGGGGCACTCCAGATACGCCGCCGGGCCAGCGGTCGCACCGCACGCTGGACACGGCGTTGGGCGGCCTCGTACCGGAGGTAGGCATACGTCAACCCAAGCGAGACCACGGTCTCGAGGACGGCGAGCGTGGCTGCCTCCCCGTAGTCGAGTTGTTGGACCTCGTGGTAGACCCAGACCTCGACCGTCGACAGCTGGAATCCGCCCAGCGTCAATACGATGGGGAAGGTCAGGAACGTGAAGACGAACGTGAGCAAGGCCCCGGTCAACACGGCTGGTAGAAGCTGTGGCACGACGACATCCCGGAACGCTCGCCGGGGCGTCGCGCCGAGGCTGCGGGCGGTCTCCTGGAGGCTGGCGTCGACGCTCTCCCAGGCGGCGGTGGTCACCCGAGCCACGAGTGGGGCGTTGTAGAAGGCGTGAGCGAGGATGATGATCTCGAGGCTGTACATCAATCCAAGCCGGTCGAGGCCGACGGCGACCAGGGCCTGGTTGAGGACGCCGGTGCGGCCGAACGTTGCGACGAACCCGATGGCGACGACGATCGATGGCATCACGAACGGGAGGGCGGTCAGCGAACGAACCGTCTCGCGACCACGGAACTCGTATCGGGCGAGGATGTAGGCTGCCGGGACACCGAGGACGACGCTGGCGACCGTCGACAACAGGGCCTGGGCGGCGGTGAACACGAACAGCCCCATCGTCCCGGGGGTGATCGATGGGAGGGCGTCGAAGGGGCCGGTGACGAGAGCGGCCAGCCACGCGGCTGCGCTGTCGAGGGCCGTGGCGGGAGCGGTGAGGAGGGTGGCGATCCAGCCGAAGTAGAACTCGGAGGTGACCACCAAGACGAACCGGTGGACGGTGACCCCGGCGGGGGTGACAACGGCTTCGACCAGGACCGTGAGGACCGGGTAGTAGAAAAACACCGTGAGTAAGACCGCGGTCAGGACGCCGGTGACTGCGAGGGCGTGGCGTTCGAGCCACGTTCGCCCCCGACGACCGATCCGGGTCAGCTGCCCGCGATCTGTTTCGACCACGCGTCGACCCAGTCGGCGACGTTACCCTTCAGCCTATCGTACCCGAACACCACGCGTTCCTCGGGCGTGTACGTCAGTTCCTGGAGGTCCGGGGGGAGGGAGGCACCCTCGACGGTGGGTTGGCCGATGTTGCGTTTCGCGATCTCGGCGTTGACCGACGGGTTCAGGAGGAACTCGATGAAATCGTCGGCGGCCTCGGGCCGGTCGGCGTTCGCGAACTTGCCGATGCCGTCGATGTAGGCGTACCCCTGGTTGTTGAGGAAGCCGACCTGGTGGCGGTGCATCGGGAGGTCGTACTGGACGGCGTAGATTTGATCGGTCGAGAAGGAAACAACCATCGGTCGTTGTTTCTTGCTGTACGCACCGTACGCTGCGTTCCAGCTGCCGAGGATCCGGACGTCGTTCTGGACGAGACGATCCCAGTAGTCGAGGTACCCGTTTTCCCCGAAGTTGTGGATCGTCCAGTACAGGAAGTCAAGGCCCGTCTGACTGCCGTCGGGACTGGAGAGCAAAAGGTCACCCGCATAGGCGGGATCGGTCAGGTCCTCGAAGGTGGTCGGCGGCTGATCGAAGGCCTCGGAGTTATACACCAGACAGACATAGGAGGTGCCGACGGGGACGACCCGGTCTTGGGGGTCGAACAGCAGTGAGTCGATCACGCCGTCGTAGCCCTCGATGGTGTCGGTGTCCAGGGGTTGGAACAGGTCCTGGTCGAGGTTGGTGTCGGTGCGCGCGAGGTCCGTGGGGGTCAACCCGAGGTACATGTCGGCGTCGATTTCGACGCCTGCTTGGGCGCGCTGGATGAAGTAATCGAGTTCCTGTTCCGGGGCGAACCACCGGAGTTCACGGTCGTACCGCGCTTGGAACTCCTGTTTCACCCAGCCCCCGGCCTCGGTGCTGACCGCGTCGACGAAGGCGGGGTAGGTCGCGACGCGGAGCGGGTCGTCCCCGCTGGCGCCGGGGGAGCTGATGCAGCCGGCCAGGCCGGTGACGGCCGCGCCGCCACCGACCCGTCTGAGGAACCGCCGACGCTTCATAACTGGGTTGTTAAACCCGGTTGTACTTAAGTCCGGTTCTTCGGTATGGGCTGGGGCGTGGCCGAACGCCATGCGTCCCCGACCAGGGAGACCGCGTTTCGTGGCAGGCCCCACCGGGGGGATCATTCCAGTGCCGGCTCCGGGGATGGGCTCCTGGCCTGCGGGGTTCGGCTTCCGCGCCGTCGATGACGGGGGAGCCATCCCGGGGCTCCGACGACGTCCTCGGTGGCGTCGCCAGGCGGAGCTGAGCGTGGGTCCCGGACGCGGACAGTCGAAGAGGCGGTGGCTCACTCGTAGCGGTCACTAAACACCCGTTCGGTGAACAGGAGCGCGACCAGGCCGAAGATGATGAGGGTGGACGAGCCGGCGGCCATCAACGCGTTCTCCAGGGTCTCGTACTCGCCGGTGCGGAAGATGATGGCTTTCCGGACCATGGCGATGACACCGGTGTAGATGACCAGCCGGACGATCTGACGGGTCTCGTTCTCGCGGACGGACGCCAGCACTGTCTGATACACCTCGACGATGATGAGTAACAGCAGGCCGGTGTCGATGAAGCCGATGACAACCAGGGGGTCGGTGATGGCGCCCGAGCGGGCCGCCTCGAATATCTGGATCTCCAGATCGACCACGCCGATGGCGAACAGCACGGCGAACACCGTCGCGGCGGCCAACTCGACGCTATGGACGACCCGGTCGGTCAGTGCGGCGTACCGCTCCTGGGGATACGGGTCTCGTCGCTTCTTGGGGCGGAGAGTCCCTCGGAGGGATCCGACCGTTCGTCGGTCATCCGTTGGGGCTCGCGTGGGTGCGGTGCGTCCAGGACACTGGTGATCACCGGACGGTTCTGGAATACGCCCCGCCTAGGGACTGGAGCCATCTAAACGCGGAAGATGCGGAACGGCCTCTCCCCCGACCGACGAGCGCCTCGGATCTGTGGGCCACCTCGACCGACCGGAACCGAGGAATACGGTTGACTCGTCACATTCCACCGCGACGGTGGTCACCAGCCACCGTGACTCCAGGGGGTTCGGGATCCCCCGCTGGTGCAGACACGGAGTGAATCGGGCATCCCTCTCCCGACCGTGGGAGATCGGGTGGGTGGGGTTTGGGTGCGCGATCGATCACTCCTCGACGACGGGCCTGTCCTGTGCCGCCCACTCGGTGAGACTCCCCTCGTAGAACCCGATGTCGTCGAATCCGAGCCACCGTAAGACGACGTACGTGTGACTGATGCGTCGGGCGGTGTTACAGTACAACACCACGCGCTTGTCCGCCGTGATCCCGCGGTCGGCCAGCACCGCCTCGAGCTCCGATCGATCCCGGAGCCGCCGGGTGGAGTCCTCGACGAGTTCGACCCAGTCGAGGTTCACCGCACCAGCGATATGGCCCTCGCGGAACTCCTCGGGGGACCGCGTATCCACGAGCACCGCATCCGAGGCCGTGGCGGCGGCAGCGACCGTGTCGGCGTCGACGAACACCGATTCGTCGAAACTGGGGATCGGGTACTCCGTGGGTGGTACCGTCGACGACGTCGTCTCGACCGCATGGTCCTGGGCCCACGCGCTGTAGTCCCCGTTCAACAGGTGGACGGAGCGATGCCCGTAGACCCAAGCGGTGACCACGAACCGCGCCGCGAACACGCCGTGCATGTCGTCGTAGGCCACCAGCGTCACATCCGGGGCGATCCCCACCTCACCAAGGAGCGTCGCCCACGCCTCGGCCGTGGGAAGCGTTCCGGGCGTCGGCGCATCGGCGTCCCGGAACGACTCGAAGGGGACGTTCACCGCACCGGGCAGGTGGCCGATACCCTCGAATTCCCAGGGCTCCCGGACGTCCACGGGGACCACGCTGTCCAGGTGATCGGCGACCCAGGCGGCGTCGACCACGAGCTCGGCCTCCATACTCGAGGGTATGATCGCCGTGGTTGTCACTTCCCCGGTCGACCGTGACGGTTCTTGCCCGGGGCGCCCCGTTTTTGTGGCTTCATTGCATAAGTCCCTCATATGGCTGAGAATGATTACGCCAAAGATGTGCTGGTGACCGCGGACTGGGTCGCCGACCATCTCGACGCGTTCCAGACCGACGATCCCGAGTACCGCCTCGTCGAAGTCGACGTCGACACCGAGGCATACGAGGACGCCCACGCCCCGGGCGCCATCGGGTTCAACTGGGAGACCCAACTCCAGGACCAGACGACCCGGGACATCCTCTCGAAGGAGGACTTCGAGGGGTTGCTCGGCGAGCACGGCATCACCGAGGACTCGACCGTCGTCCTGTACGGGGACAACAGCAACTGGTTTGCGGCCTACACGTACTGGCAGTTCAAGTACTACGGCCACGAGGACGTCCGCCTGATGGACGGCGGCCGGGACTACTGGCTGGACAACGACTACCCCCTCACCGAGGAGGTGCCGGACTACCCGGCCGTCGCGTACGACGCGCGTGGCCCCTTCGAGAGCATCCGCGCCTACAAGGAAGACGTCGACCTCGCCATCGACCGCGGCCTCCCGCTTGTCGACGTCCGCAGTCCCGAGGAATTCCGCGGCGAGATCCTCGCCCCGCCCGGCCTCCAGGAGACCGCCCAACGCGGCGGCCACGTCCCCGGCGCCAAGAACATCTCCTGGGCCGCCACCGTCAACGCCGACGGCACCTTCAAATCCGCCGAGGAACTGCGTGACCTCTACGAGAGCGAAGGGGTCGACGACGACCAGAACGTCATCGCCTACTGCCGCATCGGGGAACGCTCCTCGATCGCGTGGTTTGCCATGCACGAACTCCTGGGCTGGGACGACGTCGTCAACTACGACGGATCCTGGACCGAATGGGGCAACCTCGTCGGTGCACCCGTCGAGACCGGCGACGCCGAGTGAGATGACCTCCGAGACGTTCATCGACGAGGTCGCCGCCGACAACCAGACCGCCCTCTCCCGGTTGGGATCCTCGAAGGCGTTGTTCGCGTACACCGACGGCGACCTCGAGGACTCGACGGTGTTGCGGGCCGCCGCCGACGCCGAGTTCCACGCCGCCGAAACCTACCGACAGTGGGCGGCCGCCGACGCGGCCGCCGCCGACGCCTGGGCCGAGACCGCTGCGGAGGAACGCGACCACTACGACAGCGTCCTCGCCGTCCTCGAGACCGAGCACACCCCCGGCGAACCACCGCCGATCCACGTGTACCTCCGCGAGCAGACGACCACCGCCACCAGGATCGGCGCGTTCATCGGCCGCACCCTCGCCGCCTCCCGATCGAAAGACCAGTACACCGGTTACTTCGTCGGGCAGGCCAACCCGCAACTCGCCGACCTGTTCCGAGAACTCGGTACCGACCTAGAGGATCAACGCGATCGCGCCGAATCCCTCCTCGAGACCTACTCCGAGACCGACGCCGACTACGACGCCGCCGCCACCGCCGCAACGGCGGCCATCCAGACCGCCTACGAGGACTACGTCGACACCCTCGAGGGACTCGGCGTCAACCCGAAACCCGTCTGCTAGACGCCCCCGACTCCCTCCCGGTACTCCTGGACCAAGTCCGCGGCCTCCGCGACGAGGGTCTCGGGCTCGCCATCCAGACCGTCTGCGATCTCTGTCAAGGCGTGGCGGTGCCGGTCCAATCGCCCCTGGTCCGGCCCCCGGTCGGCGGTCGCCAGCTCTGCGAGTGCCCGCGACTGCTCGTAGACCCTGGCCTCGGTGTCGGGGTCGGTCACCTGTTCGGCCGCCCGCCGCAGGACGTCACTGGCCTCCCGCAGTTCCGGACGTGACATACCAGAGTCGTAGGCACGCACCCGGCAAAACCGTTGGCCTCACCCCTCGAGATAATCCAGGGCCCCACCCAGCACCAGCAGGAGGCCACCACCGCCCGCGAGGTACACGCCCACCCCCGGAGGGCCCGCGGTGAGGTGGTCGATGAGGACACCGAGGACGAGTGCGCCGGCCGCCGAGACCACCAACTGGGCGCGATCGCTCCAGGCCGCGAACAGGATCGTCACCCACGCCAGGAACCCCGTGCCCACCACCACCCACCGCGTCCCGGTCGGAGCCACCACCGCCGCCCCCGTCCAGGAGACGAACGCCGACACGGCGACCAGTGCCGCCCCCACCAACCCCAGGCGCTGTCCCCGATACGGTACGAGTGTCTCGAACACAGGCCAGACCATCGCCGAGTACTCAATAACTGTTCGGGGTCGAGCCGAACCGGTGAAATGCCTGGGCGCCCTCCATCCGGTGATGACCGACCCCGACGGGCCCCTGTCTCCCGACCACCCCGACGCGGACCGCCCGTTCCGCGTCGACGCCCCGTTCGACCCCGCCGGCGACCAACCCGACGCGATCGACGCCCTGGTCGACGGGTTCACGGCCGGCGCAGACAAACAGACCCTCCTCGGTGTGACCGGCTCCGGGAAGACCAACACGGTCGCCTGGACCATCGAACAACTGGACATCCCGACCCTCGTCATCGCCCACAACAAGACCCTCGCCGCCCAACTCTACGAGGAGTTCCGGAACCTGTTCCCCGACAACGCCGTCGAGTACTTCGTCAGCTACTACGACTACTACCAGCCCGAGGCCTACGTCGAACAGACCGACACCTACATCGACAAGGACGCCTCCATCAACGACGAGATCGACCGGTTACGGCACAGCGCAACCAGGTCGCTGTTGACCCGGGACGACGTCATCGTCGTCGCCAGCGTCTCCGCGATCTACGGCCTCGGTGACCCCGCGAACTACGAGTCGATGGCGTTCCGCCTCGAACGCGGCCAGACCATCGACCGCGACGAGGTCCTGGCCCGCCTCGTCGACTTGAACTACGAACGCAACGACGTCGACTTCACCCAGGGCACCTTCCGCGTCCGCGGCGACACCGTCGAGGTCTTCCCCATGTACGGGCGCTACCCCGTCCGCGTGGAGTTCTGGGGCGAGGAGGTCGACCGCCTCGCGAAGATCGACCCCCTCGAGAACGACCTCAAAAGCGAGGAACCCGCCGTCCTCTTCCACCCCGCCGAACACTACTCCATCCCCGACACCCGCCTCGAACAGGCGATCGAGGAGATCGAGACCCTCATGGAGGAACGCGTCGCCCACTTCGAACGCGAGGGCGACCTCGTCGCCGCCCAACGCATCGAGGAACGCACTACCTTCGACATCGAGATGCTCCGGGAGGCCGGATACTGCTCGGGCATCGAGAACTACTCCGTCCACCTCTCGGACCGCGACCGCGGCGACCCACCGTACACCCTCCTGGATTACTTCCCCGAGGAGTTCCTGACCGTCATCGACGAGAGCCACCGCACCGTCCCCCAGATTAAAGGCCAGTTCGAAGGCGATCGCAGCCGCAAGGAGTCCCTCGTCGACAACGGGTTCCGCCTCCCCACCGCCTACGACAACCGACCCCTCACCTTCGAGGAGTTCGAGGCCAAGACCGGGAAGACCCTCTACGTCAGCGCCACGCCCGCGGAGTACGAACGCGAGCACAGCGCCCAAGTGGTCGAACAGATCGTCCGCCCCACCTACCTCGTCGACCCCGCCGTCACCGTCACGGACGCCGACGGCCAGATCGACGACCTCATGGACCGCATCGACGACCGCATCGACCGCGAGGAACGCGTCCTCGTCACCACGCTGACCAAGCGCATGGCCGAGGACCTCACCGACTACCTCGAGGAGGCCGGGATCGACGTCGCCTACATGCACGACGAGACCGACACCCTCGAACGCCACGAGATCGTGCGCAGCCTCCGCCTCGGCGAGATCGACGTCCTCGTCGGCATCAACCTCCTCCGCGAGGGGCTGGACATCCCCGAGGT